>NZ_JAJCHL010000297.1:0-228 GCF_020554505.1 Caldibacillus sp. 210928-DFI.2.18 | reverse complement strand
CGACGAGGCCCGTTCTCGTCGCCACTTTTAGGTGAGAAATGCTTGTTTTTGGCGACGAGACCCTTTCTCGTCACCGTTTTTGGTTGAGAAAGCTTCTATTTTGACGACGAGACTCGTTCTCGTCACCGTTTTGGGTAGAAAAAAGCTTAATTTTGTCGACGAAACCCAATCTCGTCACCACTTTTGGTTGAGAAATGCTTGTTTTTGGCGACGAGGCCCGTTCTCGTC
>NZ_JAJCHL010000296.1:0-229 GCF_020554505.1 Caldibacillus sp. 210928-DFI.2.18 | reverse complement strand
CCCCAAACCATTAGTCTTGACTACTATTATACATAATATAAATTGTAAAATCAACTCTTTTTTGTACCTACAAAAAAATAGTCTATACTACTAGTTTAGTAGAGAATGTTGGTATATCAAGGTTTTACGGAAAATTTATCTTATTTAGGTTGAACTTGAGCTTAAAGAAAACTAGGCGATTGCCGAGCCTTTAGGCGAAAGCAGAGCCGTAGTCAGCGAAAATACATTT
>NZ_JAJCHL010000295.1:0-230 GCF_020554505.1 Caldibacillus sp. 210928-DFI.2.18 | reverse complement strand
CAATTTTTATTATATTTCATCTAATAGCAATAGGATATGAGAGGTGAAAAAGCAAAAGCAATAGTGCATTGAGATTTGGAGAATAAGGTGCATACGATGAAAAAGGTGATTTGTCATTTACAAGAGGTAGGTCGAAACAGAACATGAAAGTTGGTCGGTAGGTCGCATGCAGAGGTAGTTTCAAGGTGACAGGTTATGAAGATATGGTGCAAAAGACAAATGGATGGTGG
>NZ_JAJCHL010000294.1:0-230 GCF_020554505.1 Caldibacillus sp. 210928-DFI.2.18 | reverse complement strand
AAAAAGGCATCCAACCAGTAAAAATTGTCCAATAGAAGGGCTCTCATGGACAAAAAAGGCATCCAACCAGTAAAAAATGTCCAATAGAAGGGCTCTCATGGACAAAATGGGGAGTCAATCAGTAAAAAATGTCCAATAGAAGGGTTCTCATGGACAAAAAAGGCCTCCAACCAGGAAAAATTGTCCAATAGAACGGCTTTCATGGACAAAAAAAGGGTCCAATCAGTAAA
>NZ_JAJCHL010000293.1:0-230 GCF_020554505.1 Caldibacillus sp. 210928-DFI.2.18 | reverse complement strand
AAAGGGAGTTTTTCGGCTTAAAATGGTGACGAGAAAGGGTCTCGTCGCCAAAAAAGGGAGTTTTCCGGCTTAAAATGGTGACGAGAAAGAGTCTCGTCACCAAAAAATGGGGTTTCCCACCTCAAAATGACGACGAGAATGAATCTCGTCGCCAAAAAGTGAAGTTTCTCGGCTTAAAATGGTGACGAGAAAGGGTATCGTCGCCAAAATAGAGCATTTTCCGCCTCAAA
>NZ_JAJCHL010000292.1:0-230 GCF_020554505.1 Caldibacillus sp. 210928-DFI.2.18 | reverse complement strand
TTTCCTCTTTTTCAATGCATTTTGTCCCATTGCGGCTTTCTATGGGACACTTTTTCCGGGTTTTGCTATGGTTTTGTCCCATAGAATAAGATTTGCTCGCTTCTATGAGACACTTTTTCCTCTTTTTCAATGCATTTTGTCCCATTGCGCCTTTCTATGGGACACTTTTTCCGGTTTTTGCTGTGGTTTTGTCCCATAGAATAAGATTTGCTTGCTTCTATGAGACACTT
>NZ_JAJCHL010000291.1:0-230 GCF_020554505.1 Caldibacillus sp. 210928-DFI.2.18 | reverse complement strand
TAGAAGAAGTTTGTGTAGATAAGAACCTGCCGACTTTAGTCGTGTGGAGTTTCAGCATTTGTTAAAGAGAATTTACAAAAATAATATGTTTTTTCACGAGTCTTATCTATTTTTAGCTGATAAGGCTTTTTTGGGTATTCGCACTTTTGTGTGGTGGTATAACATAGATAGTTTATTAGAAGGGGGCTTGACATGGAGCCTCGGCGGGTATGGTTCTCCTGCCGAGAAGC
>NZ_JAJCHL010000290.1:0-230 GCF_020554505.1 Caldibacillus sp. 210928-DFI.2.18 | reverse complement strand
TTAATAAATTGCTTTGTCAAATCAAGTGTTGCAGAACAATCAGCATCAATGATTTTCCCACTATCCCGATCAACAACTAATCCGATATAAAAGGCATTATATTTTTGCGTAATCGGATTATTGGCCGCAGCCTTTGCATCACCAATAATAAAAATGGTTTCATTATTAAACATCATATCACCAGCCTTTTACCCATCTACGCTAAGGGACATTTATGATGAAGTCACAAA
>NZ_JAJCHL010000289.1:0-230 GCF_020554505.1 Caldibacillus sp. 210928-DFI.2.18 | reverse complement strand
AGCGCCTGCTTTGCACGCAGGAGGTCAGCGGTTCGATCCCGCTAGGCTCCACCATAATTAAAAATCTACTCCTGTAGCGTAGCAGTTAGGGAAAGCAATTTCTCAGCTCGTCACAAAGATGCAAGGAGTAATTTTATTGATGTTAAGTTTCATTATGATTGAAGTCAGTTGTTTTGTTCTTTGAAAACTAGATAACAATGTAAGGCAAAAAATACCGAGTAAACATTAAA
>NZ_JAJCHL010000288.1:0-232 GCF_020554505.1 Caldibacillus sp. 210928-DFI.2.18 | reverse complement strand
CAGCGCCGATGGTAGTGAAGGCCTTGCCTTTGCGAGAGTAGGACGTTGCCGGGCTAAATATATTAATATTATCATCGCGGGGTGGAGCAGTCTGGTAGCTCGTCGGGCTCATAACCCGAAGGTCGTAGGTTCAAATCCTACCCCCGCAATATTGGTCCGGTAGTTCAGCTGGTTAGAATGCCTGCCTGTCACGCAGGAGGTCGCGGGTTCGAGTCCCGTCCGGACCGCCATA
>NZ_JAJCHL010000029.1:0-39846 GCF_020554505.1 Caldibacillus sp. 210928-DFI.2.18 | reverse complement strand
CGAGAAGCCCCCACTTCAAGCGACCCGCAAGGGTGGTAAGTGGAGGGTAGTTCACCATATAGAGAATTAATATAAATAGAGCCTGATTATGAACGTAACATTGCTACAAAACGGTACTCGGCTCAATATTGCTCGGGGGTATCTCAGTATGGTGGCTGTCGATAATTTTCTAAAGAGGATCAATCATCAACCGGTTGTTCGAATTTTAGTTCCGAACGAACCGGTCACTGTTCTGATTCGGAACCGAAAAGACGCTTGTTATCTCATTTTTTCTAAAGACAAGGTTGAATTCATAAAGGAATATAATGGTGAAATAGATTGTGAGTTGTCAGGAGAGGAAAAGATGATTCAATCTATCCTTGATGGAAAAATACGGCTGCAAGAAGCAATAAAGTTACGTCATGTTCAAATTGAATGTAATTACCGAACAATGCTTTTGCTTGAATCATTTTTCTGGCTCCAACGGGTAGAAGGATAAGGAATCAATCATCGGGTTCGCGGGAATTAACGGCTAGAACGGGTGAGACTCTTGGATAAATACATCTATTATTGGTGGATATCACCGAAAAAGCCCGTATTTCAAAAAAATGAACACCGCAAGTACCGAGTTTTGGGGTTACCGAAAAAATTTAGTTGGAAATTTTTCATTAGTATATAAAAAAATCTTTATTGACTCAACTATTTTTTAATGATAATATGAATCTTATATTAAATAAAATAAATACTAGCGTCTAACTCTTATCAAGAGAGGTGGAGGGATGTGCCCGATGAAGCCCGGCAACCGTCAATTTTTTATTGAAATGGTGCCAATTCACACAAAGTTTAAAGACTTTGAGAGATAAGAGAAAGGACATTCGATTATATTCGCGTGCCTTTCTACTTATCAGTGTAGGAAGGCTTTTATTTTTAAACAAGAAATAAAATAATTCGTCTCACATTTTGATCATTTCCTACAAAAAGGAGAAGTTTAGACTGAAGGAGGGTGTGAAATGATCAATGTACAAAATATCACGAAAGTTTTCACAACCAAATCCGGGCCATTAACGGCTGTAAATCATGTGAATTTTACGATAGATGAGGGAGAAATCTTTGGAATCATCGGTTATAGCGGTGCCGGGAAAAGCACATTGATCCGTATGTTCAATGGACTGGAAACACCTACGGAAGGTTCACTCACCATTGCCGATAAAGATATTACAAATATTCGCGGGAAAGAATTACGCTTGGCCCGTCGAGAAATTGGTATGATTTTCCAACATTTCAATCTTCTCTGGTCGAGAACGGTACGCGGTAATATATCATTCCCACTGGAAATTGCAGGTGTTCCAAAGGCTTTAAGGGAAAAACGGGTAGAGAATTTAATTAAACTTGTCGGCTTAGAGGGTAGAGAAGATGCTTACCCATCCCAACTAAGCGGCGGTCAAAAACAAAGGGTCGGCATTGCCCGGGCACTCGCTAATAATCCAAAAGTATTATTATGTGATGAAGCAACATCAGCACTTGACCCGCAAACGACGGACGCAATTCTTGATCTGCTTGTGGATATTAACAGGAAATTAGGTTTAACGATTATTTTAATTACCCATGAAATGCATGTCATTCGAAAAATCTGTCATCGTGTGGCCGTCATGGACAGTGGAAAAATTGTTGAAATTGCACCTGTTCTTGATATATTCCGACATCCAAAAGAAGAAATTACAAAACGCTTTATTGGTCAGGTGACAGAACCGGAAGAAACGAAAGAGACAATTGACCATTTATTAGAGAAATATCCGGACGGGAAAATTGCAAAATTATCGTTTATCGGTGATGTAGCTGAACAAGCGATAATTACACGATTAATAAGAGAGCTGCCGGTTACTGTTAATATTTTGCAAGGAAAAGTATCACAAACAAGAAACGGTGCCTATGGAACTTTATTTATCCGTATTGAAGGAAATCCGAGTGATATTGAGGCGGCAATCGACTTCCTAAACAAAAATCAAGTCGGGGTGGAGGTGGTACAAAATGATTGAAACACTCTTCCCGAATGTTGATTGGGAAAAAGCCTGGGAAAAGACGGTTGAAACTTTATATATGACCGGGATCTCTCTTGTTTGGATTTTCATTATCGGTATTATTTTAGGATTATTACTGTTTTTAACATCAGAAGGAAATTTATGGCAAAATAAATTCATTAATTGGATCATCTCAGCAGTTATCAACATCTTTCGGTCCATTCCGTTTGTTATATTGATTGTTTTACTTATTCCGTTCACGAGGGTATTAGTAGGCACCATGATCGGTATGGAAGCGGCATTACCGGCTTTAATCATTGGTTCCGCACCATTTTATGCAAGAATGGTTGAAATTGGCTTAAGGGAAATTGATAAAGGAGTCATTGAAGCTGCAAAAGCGATGGGGGCCAAGACAAGTACCATTATTTTTAAAGTATTGCTTCCGGAATCAATGCCTGCGATTATCTCCGGAATTACAGTTACAGCGATTGCGTTAGTCGGTTACACTGCGATAGCCGGTGTCATCGGAGCTGGCGGCTTAGGTGATTATGCCTATTTAGATGGATTTTCTCGTAATCAAAATGATGTAACTTTATTTGCAACACTATTAATCTTAATTATCGTATTTATCATCCAATTTATTGGAGATATAATAACAAAAAAAATTGATAAAAGATAAATGAGGGGGAAACCAAAATGAAAAAATTACTTACATTATTGTTCAGTACAATTCTTGTTTTCACTCTGGCAGCTTGCGGAGGGAATAATGACAAAACAGCCGGTGAAAGTGACGGAGACAGTGGAAAGGATACAAAAACATTAGTCATTGGTGCAACGAACGAACCACATGCGGTAATTTTGGAAAAAGCAAAGCCGATTTTAGCTAAACAAGGGATTGATTTGAAAATTAAAACATTCAGTAAGTATGAATTAATTAATCCGGCATTAAAAGATAAAGATCTGGATGCAAACTTTTTCCAACATATTCCTTACTTAGAAGCACAAAATAAAGAATTTAACTATGATTTCGTCAATGCAGGCGGGATTCATATTGAACCAATTGGAATCTATTCCAAAAAATATAAATCATTAGATGAGGTTAAAGATGGGGCTACTGTCATAATGAGCAGCAATGTTCCTGATCATGGTCGTATCCTTACATTGTTTGAAGCAAAAGGATTAATTACATTAAAGGATGGAATTGATAAAACAGAAGCAACCCTTGATGATATTGCGAGCAATCCGAAAAACTTGAAATTCGAATATGACTATGCACCGGATATGCTACCGACAATTTATAATAACGGTGAAGGTGATCTGGTCGTTATCAATTCCAACTATGCGCTTGATGCTGGATTAAATCCGGTTAAAGACAGTATTGCAATTGAAGACAGTGAATCTCCTTATGTAAATGTCATTGCAGTAAGAAAAGGTGATGAAAACAGAGAAGAAATTAAAGCTTTGGTAGATGTATTGCACTCTGATGAAATTCAACAATTTATACTTGATGAATGGGGCGGTTCTGTCGTTCCGGTCGACGGGGAATAAAAAGGAATCAAATAAACTTTTGATTAGGTATAAGTACAAATAATTTGGACAGAAACTAAATGTAAAGTGAGCAATTGGTTCATCGTTTGTAAATTGAAAATATTGGGTATAAAATGAGAGGGTCGGAATGTTTTCCGGTCCTTTCTTAATAAATCCCCACGAAAATCCCCTTATCATTTATCCCAATTGATTCTCATTATCTGTAAAAAGGTATATAATAAATTTATATATACAATAAGTACTCAATCAGTTGATTCTAATTTGAATTTGCTATAAAATTAGAATGATAATAAATTGAGAATAACATCTTATATATAAATGGAGGTTAGCAAAATGGCAGGATCAACATTAGTCATTAAAGATTTACATGTAGCAATTGAAGATAAAGAGATTATCAAAGGACTTGATTTAGAAATAAAACCCGGTGAATTTCATGCGGTCATGGGGCCGAACGGTGCAGGTAAATCAACGTTAGCTTCAGCCATTATGGGCCATCCTAAATATGAAATTACAAGCGGTACTGTTACAATGGATGGAAAAGATGTTCTTGAAATGGAAGTCGATGAACGAGCAAAAGCAGGCTTATTCTTAGCAATGCAATACCCAAGTGAAATTAGCGGGGTGACAAATGCAGACTTTTTACGTTCAGCGATTAATGCAAAACGCGAAGAAGGTAATGAAATTCCGTTAATGCAATTTATAAAAAAACTAGATAAAACAATGGAGTATTTAGAAATGGATTTAAATATGGCTCAACGTTATTTAAATGAAGGGTTTTCAGGCGGGGAGAAAAAGCGTAACGAAATTCTTCAATTAATGATGCTTGAACCAAGTATTGCCATTTTGGATGAAATTGACTCCGGTCTTGATATTGATGCGCTAAAAGTTGTATCAAAAGGGATTAATGCGATGCGCAGCAATGACTTTAGTTGCTTAATTATTACACACTACCAACGTTTGTTGAACTATATTACTCCTGACTTCGTGCATGTGATGATACAAGGAAGAATTGTTAAATCAGGCGGCCCTGAATTAGCTCAACGTCTGGAAGCAGAAGGTTATGACTGGATTAAAAAAGAGCTTGGTATCGAGGACGAAATAGAAGTCGGATAATAAAGAATTGCCATAGTTAGGAGGATAAACATGACTACACAAGTACAATATCCATTCGATCAAGCCCTGATTGAATCATTTTCTGTACAAAATAACGAGCCTGATTGGTTTAAAAATTTACGTCTCGCTGCATTGGAAAAAATTGACGTATTACCGTTGCCTAATCCGGACCGGACAAAAATCGATAAATGGAATTTTACTCACTTTCAACAACACGCTCAGGCAAGCTCTGTCTATACGAATGTCGATGATCTTCCTGAACAAGTGAAGTCGTTGATTAATGTTGAAGGTGGTGTAAAAAATCTTTATGTTCAACATAACCAAACGGCCGGTTTTGTTTCTTTATCGGACGAATTGAAACAAAAAGGGGTTATTTTTACTGATCTATTAACCGCAGTTAAGGAACATGGAGATCTTGTTCAGAAATATTTTATGACGAATGCTGTGAAAGTTGACGAAAATCGGTTAACTGCTTTCCATACGGCTTTAGTAAACGGCGGAGCATTTCTTTATATTCCGCAAAACGTTCAAATCAATGAGCCGATCCAAACCATTTTTGTCCATGATAATGCGGATGCCCCACTGATTAACCATGTGTTAATTGTTGCGGATAAAAATAGTGCAGTAACCTATGTGGAAAATTATTTTTCATTAAATGATGAATTGGAGGGCATTGCCAATATCATTACAGAAGTGATTGCACAGGATAATGCCAATGTAAAATTTGGTGCAGTTGATACGTTGGCAAAAGGAGTCACCACCTATGTCAACCGACGCGGTTATGCTTGGCGGGATGCTCGAATCGAATGGGCTTTAGGATTAATGAATGACGGGAATACGATTTCTGATAATACGACCAATTTACATGGTGACGGTTCCTTTGCTGACACAAAAACAGTTGTTGTTGGTCGTGGGAAACAAATTCAAAACTTTACAACAAGAGTTATCCATCATGGAAAAGGTACGGAAGGATTCATTTTAAAACATGGTGTGGTTAAAGATAATGCCACCACAGTGTTTAATGGAATTGGCAAAATTGAACATGGCGCTTCAAAATCCAACGCCGAACAAGAGACGCGTGTCCTTATGCTAAGTGATAAAGCACGCGGAGACGCAAATCCGATTTTGTTAATTGATGAAGATGATGTTATGGCAGGTCATGCTGCTTCGGTCGGCAGGGTTGATCCGACTCAACTTTATTATTTAATGAGCCGTGGCATTTCGAAAGCCGAAGCAGAACGATTGATTATATACGGCTTCTTGGCACCTGTTGTCAACCAATTGCCGGTTGAAGGGGTAAAAAAACAGTTAACAGAAGTTATTGAAAGGAAAGTAAAATGATGGATATCGAACGAATTCGTAAAGATTTTCCGATTTTGCACCAAAATGTCAATAATCATCCCCTTGTCTATCTGGACAGTGCGGCTACTTCGCAAAAGCCGGTATCGGTGATTGAAACATTAAATCAATATTATCGCGAATATAATTCCAATGTTCACAGAGGGGTTCATACACTTGGAACAAAAGCGACGGATGCTTACGAAGGTGCACGGGAAAAGGTAAAAAATTTCATAAATGCGAAGTCAACGAAGGAAGTCATCTTTACGAGAGGTACGACAACATCCATCAACCTTGTGGCAACTAGTTTCGGACGGGAAAATGTGAAAGAAGGTGATGAGATTGTGCTCACTTATATGGAACATCACAGCAATCTCATCCCTTGGCAGCAAGTGGCCAAAAAGACGGGAGCTACGCTAAAATATTTTCCGCTTCAAGAAGATGGTACGCTTTCTTTAGAAGAGGTTCGTCATACCATTTCGGAAAAGACAAAAATCGTCGCCATTACCTATGTCTCCAATGTTTTGGGTACAATAAATCCGATTAAGGAAATTGTTGAAATCGCCCATAGTAAAGGGGCCGTTGTTGTCGTGGATGGTGCCCAAAGTACACCTCATTTAAAAGTAGATGTCCAAGATTTGGATTGTGATTTTTATGCTTTTTCCGGGCATAAAATGTGCGGTCCGACGGGAATCGGTGTATTATATGGAAAAGAACATTTATTGGAACAAATGGAACCGGTCGAGTTCGGCGGAGAAATGATTGATTTTGTTGAATTGTATGATTCAACATGGAAGGAATTACCGTGGAAATTTGAAGGCGGCACCCCGACTATTGCCGGTGCGATTGGTCTGGGGGCAGCAATTGATTACTTAGAGTCCATTGGAATGAATGAGATTCAAAACCACGAACATCAACTTGCCGAATATGCGATCGATAAATTATCCGAAATCGACGGGTTGGCGATTTATGGTCCAAAAGAAATAAGTAAACGTGCCGGAGTTGTAACATTTAACATTGATGGTGTTCATCCCCATGATGTTGCGACAGTCCTTGATACAGAAGGAATTGCCGTTCGGGCGGGACATCATTGTGCTCAACCGTTAATGAAATGGTTGAATGTAACGGCGACTGCACGGGCAAGCTTTTATTTATATAATACAAAAGAAGATGTGGATCGGTTGGCTATGGGGCTCGTCAAAGCAAAGGAGTTTTTCAGTGATGTCTTTTGAACAATTAGACGCGTTATACCGCCGTGTGATTATGGATCACTATAAAAAGCCTCGGAATAAAGGGGTTTTACCGGATGGAAATGTAACGATTGACATGAATAATCCGACATGTGGTGATCGTATTCGCTTAACAATGAAAGAAAAGGACGGCATTATTGAAGATGTAAAATTTGAAGGAGAAGGTTGTTCCATCTCCATGGCTTCTGCCTCAATGATGACTCAGCTTATAAAAGGAAAAGATATCAATACCGCCCTTAAATTATCCCGTATTTTTTCATTAATGGTCCAAGGAAAAGACTATGATGATGAACAGTTGGATTTAGGTGATATCGAAGCATTACATGGTATTTCCAAATTTCCGGCACGAATTAAATGTGCGACACTTGCCTGGAAAGCAATGGAAAAAGGATTACTTTCGACTAATGAATAAGAGGCAAAAATTTTCGTAGGAAGCACAACGAAATTATCGGACGAATGGAGGAAGGAAGAATGGCAAAAAAAGCGCCTGAGATTGGCGATTACAAATATGGATTCCGCGATAAAGACGTTTCTGTTTTCCGAACAGAACGAGGATTGACACGGAAAGTCGTTGAAGAGATTTCAAAAATGAAAAATGAGCCGGAATGGATGCTTGAGTTCCGATTGAAAGCATTGGAACATTTTTATGCAAGACCAATGCCACAATGGGGTGGAGATTTATCCGAATTGAATTTTGATGAAATTACTTACTATGTCAAACCGTCCGAAAAACAAGGTCGTACTTGGGATGAAGTACCGGAAGAAATCAAGCGGACCTTTGATAAATTGGGTATCCCTGAGGCAGAACAAAAATATTTAGCGGGGGTGTCCGCCCAATATGAGTCTGAAGTTGTGTACCATAATATGAAGGAAGATTTGGAGAAAATGGGAATTATCTTCAAAGATACCGATTCAGCATTAAGAGAAAACGAAGATATTTTCCGTAAATATTTCGGAACAGTCGTCCCTTATACAGATAACAAATTTGCAGCTTTAAACTCTGCCGTTTGGTCGGGAGGTTCGTTTATTTATGTTCCACCAGGTGTAAAAGTAGATACACCGCTGCAAGCCTACTTCCGGATTAATTCGGAAAACATGGGTCAATTTGAACGTACGTTAATCATTGTTGATGAAGGGGCTTCCGTCCATTACGTAGAAGGATGTACAGCACCTGTTTACACAACAAACTCGCTTCACAGTGCCGTTGTAGAAATTATTATTAAAAAAGACGCATATTGCCGTTATACAACGATTCAAAACTGGGCAAATAACGTTTATAACTTAGTAACAAAACGGGCAGTTTGTGAAGAACGGGCAACAATGGAATGGATTGACGGCAATATCGGTTCGAAGTTGACTATGAAGTATCCTTCCGTGTTATTAAAAGGTGAAGGTGCACGAGGTATGACACTTTCCATTGCATTTGCAAGTAAGGGTCAACGCCAAGATGCCGGGGCAAAAATGTATCATTTAGCACCAAATACTTCTTCCACGATTGTTTCAAAATCCATCTCAAGACTCGGTGGAAATGTAACCTATCGTGGTCAAGTGCACTTCGGCCGTAAAGCAGATGGTGCCAAAGCCAATATTGAATGTGACACAATTATTATGGATAATCAATCAACTTCTGATACGATTCCATACAACGAAATCTTAAACGATAACATCTCTTTGGAACACGAAGCAAAAGTGTCGAAAGTGTCTGAAGACCAATTATTCTACTTGATGAGTAGAGGAATTTCTGAAGAAGAAGCGACAGAAATGATTGTTATGGGCTTTATTGAACCATTTACCAAAGAACTGCCAATGGAATATGCCGTTGAAATGAATCGATTGATCAAATTCGAGATGGAAGGCAGTATTGGGTAATTGGATTTATAAATGAAAGAAGCATTCGACTAAGTATTGTTTTACTTGGCCGGATGCTTTTTTGCGATTCACCAGTGCCCCCCTCTAATTCACCAGCGTCAACAGGAAAACGCAAAAAATTCTTTATTTCCCATATCCTTTTTCGTATTAAAATGATAATATATTAATTAAATAAATTATTGGTTTTATAATTGTATTATCAATTTTTATGTTATACTATATTTTATCAAATTATTATTTTTGTCAGAGAAAAGGAGAAATTATACGTGGGAAGAGTATACAATTTTTCAGCGGGTCCTGCACAACTACCGGTATCAGTTCTTGAACGGGCTCAGGAAGAATTATTGTCCTATCAAGAGAAGGGTATGTCCGTAATGGAAATGAGCCATCGTTCTTCTGATTTCAAAAAAATTATTGAGCGGACAGAAGAACTAATCAGGGAATTAATGGAAATACCTGAAACATACCGGGTGCTGTTTATTCAAGGGGGAGCATCATTACAATTTTCTATGGTTCCGTTAAATTTATTAAAGGACGGCGGACATGCCTACTATGTGAATACGGGGTCATGGTCAAAAAAAGCCCTTTCTGAGGCGAAAAAAATCGGAGAAGCAAAAATTTTGGCTTCCTCTGATGATCAGAATTTCACATACATTCCGGAGCTAGATTTACAACAAATTAATGAACAAACAGACTATGTGCATATTACAACAAATAACACAATTGAGGGTACTCGGTTTACAAAATTTCCAAATACCGGTCATGTTCCTTTGGTAGCTGATGCATCATCGAATATATTATCAGAACAATGGGATGTGTCAAAATTCGGTTTAATCTATGCCGGTGCTCAGAAAAATTTAGGTATATCGGGGTTGACCATTGTCATCATTCGTGAAGACTTGATTGGACATGCGAAAGCAGATATTCCAACCATGCTCAATTATGAAACATATACGAAAAATAATTCCTTATATAATACACCACCAACTTTTGCAATTTATATAACAATGCTTTTGATGGAATGGTTAAAAGAACAAGGTGGAGTCGCAGCCATAGAAGAAAGAAACAAAGAAAAAGCCAATCTTCTATATAAGGCAATAGAAGATTCCAAATTATTTTATTCAAACGTGAAAAGAGAAGACCGTTCATTAATGAATATTCCGTTTATGACGGATTCCGATGAACTGAATAAATTATTTGTAAAAGAAGCTGAACAAGAAGGATTACATCAATTAAAAGGTCACCGTTCCGTAGGGGGAATGCGTGCGAGCATCTACAACGCGATGCCAATTGAAGGTGTCAAGGCGTTAGTCGATTTCATGAATGAATTTGAGAGAAAACATATTTAAGGGGTTGAAAGCATGTATTCCATCCGCACATATAATTCAATTGCCAAAAGAGGTCTTGATGTTTTTACCGATAACTATGAAATAAATGCAAGTGATTATCCGGATGCCATTTTATTACGTAGCTATAACTTACATGAAGAAGTGATTCCCGAATCTGTCAAGGCAATTGCCCGGGCAGGTGCCGGTGTAAATAATATTCCTGTTGATCGTTTGACAGAGGAAGGGATAGTGGTCTTTAATACGCCCGGTGCCAATGCAAATGCGGTGAAAGAATTATTACTTATGAGTTTAATAGCAACTTCCAGGCATTTAGTGGAAGCTGTTAGCTGGACGAAATCATTAATTGGTGAGAGAGAAAATGTTCCAAAGCTTGTTGAAAACGGGAAAAAGCAATTTGTAGGAACGGAGATTTCCGGGAAGAAACTTGGTGTGATTGGTGTTGGAAAAGTTGGCGTGCTTGTTGCTAATGATGCACATGCATTAGGAATGGAGGTTATGGTTTATGACCCGTTCATTTCGGTTAATGCTGCTTGGCAATTATCGCGAAATATAAAGAGAGCGGAAAGTGTCAATGAAATTTTCCAATCATGTGACTACATTACCATCCATGTACCTTTGACATCAGAAACAAAAGGGATGCTTAACCAAAATGCTTTCGAAATCATGCAAAATCATGTGCATATTTTTAATTTTTCCCGGGGTGAGTTAGTAAACGAAGACGACTTGGAGATCGCTCTTCAAGAAAGGAAAATCGCCGGCTATATAACCGATTTTCCGACAGAAAGAATTTTACAAATGAAAAATGTTGTCGCACTTCCTCATTTAGGTGCTTCAACGACGGAAGCCGAAGAAAATTGTGCCTATATGGCTGCCAACCAAATTAAGGAATATTTAGAAACCGGCAATATTCAAAACTCTGTTAATTTCCCAAACATCAGCATGCCGTATGTCGGGAATAAGAGACTTTCGATTATTCATAAAAACATACCGAATATGGTCGGTCAAATTACGAGTTATCTTGCTAATCATTCGATCAATATTGCAAATATGGTTAATGGCAGTAAAGGAGCATTTGCCTATACGATGATTGATATTGATAATGGTATTCCAAGCGAAGTACGGAATGAACTAACGGTGAATATTAGCCGAATAAATGGTGTGATAAAAGTGAGGATTGTTTAATTGTAATTTGAATAGGTTTTTCGGCAGGGTGCAAAAACAAAGATAAATTTATCATTGCTTTTAATGGATATGTTTTCGGCAGGGAAGGGAATGCGAACGGTAAATTGGAAATTCTCTTCTCTTTTTTGTATGATACAAATTACCTAAACATGTACGAGGTGGATATTCACATACTAAAATGATAGAATTTAAGTAAGAGCAGGCCTCTTTCAGCCTCAAAAAATGCTAAACATTGAGGGACATAAGATGAATGAAAAGATTATAATTTATCATACGAATGACTTACACAGTCATTTTCAATATTGGCCAAGAATCCGCCAAAAACTATTAAAGCAAAAGAAAATCCATAAAGAGTTGCATGAATCAATGTTTTTATTTGATATCGGTGACCACTTAGACCGGTTCCACCCATTTACAGAAGCAACTTTAGGGAAAGGGAATGTTCGCCTGCTCAATGAGGTTGGTTTTCATGCTGTTACCATTGGCAATAATGAAGGCATTACCTTATCACATCAAGATTTACTCCACCTTTATGATGAAGCACAATTTGATTGCATCGTCGCCAACTTATATAATAATGAAGGAAACAGACCACATTGGGCGAAACCATATACCATTTATGAAACCTTGCAGAAAACGAAAATCGGTGTCATTGGTGTAACGATTAACTTTACTAATTTTTATGAACCACTGGACTGGGTGGTAACGAATCCATTTGCAGAGTTGGAAAAGTGGATTCCGATTGTGCGGGAAAAAGTGGATGTTTTAATCATACTATCCCATTTAGGTCTGTCTGATGATGAAAGGATTGCCGAACAATTTCCACAAGTCGATGTTATTTTAGGTGCGCATACTCATCATATTTTGTCTGAAGGGAAATGGGTTAATGGTTGTTTGTTATGTTGTACCGGTAAATTTGGCCTAAACTTAGGTAAAGTAGAATTATTGCTAAATCATGAAAAGAAAACGATCAAAAAAAGGGCTGAACTAATCCCGTCAAGAAATTTGGATAAAGAAGATCAGGAAGAAGATTTTGACCAAAGATTGATTGAAGAAGGAAAGGAACTTCTGTCTAGTCCGGTTGCCTATTTACCAAAACAACTGGAAACAGACTGGTTTCATCATACAGAATTGAATCAATTGTTATGTGCGTCCTTAACAGAATGGTGTGAGGCAGATTGTTCCTTTCTTAATGCAGGTGTTCTGTTAGATCATTTAGGTCCGGGCATAGTGACCGATTATGATATTCATCGGATCTGTCCGCATCCGATTAACCCGTGTACTGTGCGATTAACCGGTGCTGAATTAAAAGAAGTCATCGTCCAAACGGTAGATGATAAATATACAACTTTAGAAATTAAAGGATTTGGTTTTCGCGGGAGTATTTTTGGGAAAATCATTTATGATCAAATTGAAATCAGCGGTCAAGGATCAGCGATAAAAATCCAAATTAATGGTGAAGAACTTCAAATGGAGCGAAATTATACGGTTGCCACATTGGATATGTTTACATTTGCCCGCTTTTATCCGGAAATTACCCGGGCTGAAAAAAAATATTACTTACCGGAATTTTTAAGAGACCTGCTCAGATGGAAACTAAAGTGTAATTATCCGGTAAAGAGCGAATACTAACCGGTTATATCTGCACATATCGTCCCTATTTTCATAATGTAATATGGAAAGGGGCGAATAAAATGATTGATATCAAACCTTTAACAATAGAAAATCGGACTTTTATTGCGGTTGTCGTAAAGTTGCCAAAAACAACATTATTGGTTGTCACAAGTGAGAAAGGTTATATTATGTGTGGTGCTTTAGATGTTCACTTGCTTAATAATCGTTTAAAGGATCGGAAAATCATCGCCGCCAGAGCAGTTGGTGTTAAAACGATTGATGAATTGTTAAATGCGCCACTGGAATCTGTAACAGAGGAAGCGGAAAGCCGGGGAATTAAAAAGGGAATGATTGGGAAGGAAGCACTACTATTCATGTAAAATATTTTAAAAATAAGCGTTAAATCCCCCTTCACAAGCATAAGTATAATTTGTAAGGGGGGATTTATTATTGGTAAAATTTCGCCGATATCCACGACGTTCTCTGTTTTTTCGAACATTTAGGCCATATAAAGTATATAAACCTTATAAACCGATAAAACCGAAACCACTCCCGTTTCGCTATGTTGTTTTACTATCCTTTGTCTTTTTTCTATTATCAACATCACTGGGATTATGGATAGTCAACAGTGCCTTAAAGCCAACACTTATGGCGTACGCAGAATCACAATCAATCAATTTGGCTACATATATTATAAATAAATCAATCAGGCAAGAAATTGATAACGGACTCGATTTAAATGACATTATTAAAGTAGATCCGTACGGCAATTCAACATTAACTTCTTTTAATATGGGAAAAATAGAAGATACAGCAAATCGGATCACAAATCAAATTTTAAAAAATATTAATTCAATGGAGCATATGGATGGGTTTTCGCCGGCCGTTGCGACAGATGGGGAAATTAAAGAAGTTGAACCAAGTGCTGCGGGTGGGATTCAATTTAAGGTTCCTTTTGGTAGAATTACAGATCATATTTTATTGGCAAATTTAGGACCTGATATTCCGGTTCAATTTAAAGCCATCGGTGATATTGAAACGAATATTGAGACAACGACAAAAGAACATCAAATTAATAGTACATGGTTTGAAATCCGCCTCCATATTAAAGTCGGCATCCAAATGCTTGTACCATTTACATCGGAAATGAAAATGATTGAGCGAAATGTACTATTAGCTTCAGGTGAAATGAAAGGTGATGTCCCGCAGTTTTATAATAGCGGCGGCGGACAACTGACACCTTCGATTGTGTTGCCTGAGGAGAAGGAAAAAAAGGATAAAAAGGAATAAAGATACCTTGTCGTTTCAAATAACCAAAGACATGAAATTTTTTAATCGGTAAAAATAATAAGTCCCCAAATATAGCGAGTAGTCAAAAGTGTTAACTTATCTCATTAATTGTTTACATATTTATTTTTCATTTGATATAATAACAGTATCCATTGGCATATTCGCTATAGTTCTTAAAACGGCATTGTCCTCACTGACCGTTCAAAGGAGAGTCCAAAATGGAAGTTTACGGGGCTTTAGTAGATGGCGAAACGAGATGTACTCACTATCATTCAGAAAAAGATATTATTGCCATCAAATTCAAATGTTGCAATCAATATTATCCGTGTTACCGGTGCCATAACGAATTTACCGATCATGTATGTGAAAGATGGAAAAGAGAGGAGTTCGGAACAAAAGCCGTTCTTTGCGGGCATTGCAAAGAAGAACTAACGATCCGGGCGTATTTAGATTCTCCTGCCTGTCCATCTTGTCATCATCCCTTTAACGAGAAATGTGCGCTACATTATCATCTTTATTTTGAAATGTAGACGATAAAGGACCGAGGAAAAAACTTCCCCGGTCCAAGCCATTTATTTATATTCCGCCCAAGTAGGCTTCTTTTACTTTTTCGCTGTTTTGCATTTCTGATGCATTCCCGGATAAAACAACGGAACCGGTTTCGATAACATAAGCCCGGTTCGCGATGGAAAGGGCCATATGTGCATTCTGTTCCACAAGCAAAATTGTCGTTCCGTCCTTATTAATTTCTTGGATAATGTTGAAAATTTGTTTTACTAAAAGTGGAGCCAAGCCCATGGACGGTTCATCCAGCAACAGTAATTTTGGTTTTGCCATAAGTGCACGACCGATTGCCAGCATTTGCTGTTCCCCGCCGGATAAAGTTCCGGATAATTGGTTCCGCCGTTCATGCAATATTGGAAATAGCGAAAATACCTTGTCCAAATCTTGTTTTATTCCCTTTTTATCCTTCCGAAAATAAGCGCCGAGGTCAAGATTTTCCTCCACAGTCATATTGGCAAAAACTCTTCGCCCCTCGGGAACATGGGAAATCCCGGCTTTCACAATCGATTGAACGGGTTTTACACGAATGGATTCACCTAAATAATGTATTGTTCCGGCAGTTGGTCGCAATAATCCGGATAATGTTTTTAAAAGCGTTGTTTTTCCTGCTCCATTTGCCCCGATTAGAGTTACAATTTCTTTTTCTTCCACGGTTAACGAAACATTTTTCAACGCTTGAATATTGCCGTAAAAAACATCAATCCCTTCCACTTTAAGCATGGTCTTCACCAACCTCTTCACCTAAATATGCTTCAATAACCTTTGGATGTTTACGAATTTCTTCAGGTAACCCTTGGGCAATTAATTGACCGTGGTCGAGTACAAAAATTCTTTCACAAATTCCCATAACCAGTTTCATGTCGTGCTCAATAAGCAGAATCGTTAAATTAAATTTTTCTCGGATAAAAGCAATAAGTTCCATCAATTCTTTCGTTTCCTGCGGGTTCATTCCGGCTGCAGGTTCATCCAATAATAACAACTTAGGATCAGCGGCCAGTGCCCGGGCAATTTCCAATCGTCTCTGCCCCCCGTAAGGAAGATTTTTTGCTTTTTCATCTTTTAAATGATCAAGTCCGAAAATTTTTAAAAATTCAATTGCTTTTTCATCCATTTCCTTTTCATTTGTAAAATGGGAAGGAAGGCGCAATATGGAACTGAAAATACTATGTGTCGCCAAAGGATGATAGGCAATCTTTACATTGTCCAAAACGGATAATTCTTTAAACAAACGGATATTTTGGAACGTACGACTAATTCCTTTTCTTGTTACTTTAAAAGGCGGAAGTCCACTAATTTTTTTACCGGTAAAAATAATTTGACCCTCTGTTGGGGCATAGACGCCTGTTAACAGGTTGAAAATTGTCGTCTTTCCGGCACCGTTCGGACCGATTAAACCTAACAATTCTCCTTGGTTAATGGTCATATTGAAGTCAGATACAGCTTTCAAACCGCCAAAACGGATACCGAGATTTTGAACATCGAGAAGAGGCTCAGCTTTCGAAGTGACCATATTGTTTGCCCCCTTTGAAACTCTTTTTCTTTTGAAAAAGTTGGGTAATTTCTTTTGTCCCCATTAACCCTTGTGGTCGGTATAACATTACAATAATTAGGACAAGGCTGTAAATAATCATCCTTGTTTCTGAATATTCTTGTAAAAATGTTGAAATAATGGTTAATAAAATTGCGGAAATGACAGCACCGGACATACTGCCTAGACCACCTAAAACAACAAAAATTAAAATATCAAAGGACTTAAGAAACCCGAAGTTACCCGGCTGGATAATATAAAAATTATGGGAATACAATCCGCCTGCAATACCGGCAAAAAAGGAACCGAGTACAAAGGCAATGACTTTATAGTATGTCGTATTAATTCCCATTGCATCAGCGGCTATTTCATCTTCGCGGATGGAAATACAAGCTCGTCCGTGTCGGGAATTCGTAAAATTGGCAATCACAAGTATGGTGAGAATGGTACAAATAAAGGCGATGGTCCAATCTGTCATCCGGGTAATCATCATTCCTCGGGCACCACCGACAAAATCCCAGTTCAAGAAGACAATGCGAATAATTTCAGCAAAACCTAATGTGGCGATGGCCAAGTAGTCTCCTCGTAAACGCAGGCTGGGAATACCGACAATCAGTCCGGCAATGGCTGCTGCAAGACCTGCCGCAATGAGAGCCACAATAAACGGCATTTGTAATTTCATCGTAAATATAGCGGCAATATAAGCGCCAATCGCCAAAAATCCGGCATGACCGATGGAAAACTGACCGGTAATCCCGATGACCAGATGGAGGCTGACTGCCAGCATAATATTAATTAATATGGTAATCAATGTATTTTCATAAAATGGGTTTAATATTCCGTTATATAATAAAAATTGAATAACGGCATAGATCACAACCGCAAGCCCAAACATGAGAAAAAAGCTTTTACTCTTTTTCATATCCATTTCACCTACACTTTCTCCCGCGTATTTTTTCCAAAGATGCCGGATGGTCTAAAAATGAGAATCAGGATTAGGATAATGAAAGCTGCGGCGTCTCGCCATGAGGAAAAACCAAAGGCACTGACGATAACTTCCACAATTCCAAGGATGAAACCGCCGACCATGGCGCCGGGAATAATCCCGATTCCACCCAATACAGCTGCGATAAAAGCTTTTAATCCCGGGATAATCCCCATTAAAGGATCAATTTTAATATAATATAGTCCGAATATGACTCCGGCGGCACCGGCCAAGGCAGAACCGATGGCAAATGTTGCGGAAATGGTTGTATCTACATTTATTCCCATAAGCTGGGCAGCATCTTGATCATGACTCACTGCTCGCATAGCTTTGCCGATTTTGGTACGATGAACAATAAATTGAAGGAGAACCATTAGGACAATTGTAATTAGTAATATATAAAGCGATTGACTGTCGATTTTCGCTCCAAACAGTTCAAATGATTTAGCAGGCAAAATTTCTTTCGGATAAGCTTCCGGTTGGGCTCCACGGAAGTAGATGACTACGTATTCAATCAACAAAGAAACACCGATTGCGGTAATTAAGGCGGCAATTCTAGTTGAGTTTCTTAACCGTTTATAAGCAACCCGCTCGATAATAACCCCGAGAATTGCACAAACCGTCATCGATAATAATAAGGCGGGAAAGAAACCGAGGTTCCAGCCGGTAATTGCGAAAAAGCCGACAAATGAGCCAATCATGAATACATCGCCATGAGCAAAGTTAATTAATTTAATAATTCCATATACCATCGTATAACCGAGAGCAATCAATGCGTAAATACTACCGAGTGATATGCCGTTAACAATCTGCTGTATCCATTCCATTATGTTCACTCCCTATATAAGTCATGTTGGCTTAAACGGAAAAAGGTCAAAGTTGAAGTTGCAGTTATTAAGCTGCACTCCCTATATTTTAAGTGCTTGTTAGCTTAACTGGAAAAAGGGAGGAAAAGACCTCCCATTTTGCTGTGCGTGAAAAGTCGCCTCACCATTATTCCGGATCAACTTTTGCTTTAAATTTTTGCTCTCCGTCCACATATTCCAAAATGGTTGCAGATTTTATCGGATTATGCTTTTTATCAATCGTAACAACACCAGTTACAAGTGAAATGTCTTTTGTTTCTGCCAACGCATCCTTAACGGCTTCCCGATCTAAGCTTCCTGCACGTTTAATTGCATCCACTAATAGATAAACAGAATCATAACCTAATGCGTTAAATGCGTCAGGTGATTTATCTTTATATTTTTCTTTAAATTTTGTTACGAATTCCTGGATCTTTGTATCCGGATCTTGAGCTGAATAGTGGTTGGTAATAAATGTATTGTTTAACGCATCTTTACCGGCCAAATCAACAAGTGTCGGTGAATCCCAACCATCAGCGCCCATTAACGGCACAGTCACACCTGATTCACGGGCTTGTTTAACAATTAATCCAACTTCTTCATAATAGCCGGGAATAAATACGAATTCCGGATTGGCAGATTTAATCCGAGTTAAAGTTGAACGGAAATCTGTATCACCGGCTACATAAGATTCCTCGGCAACGATTTTTCCGCCGGCCTTCTGGAATGTTTCTTTAAATGCGGCAGCCAGACCCTTTGCATAGTCACTGGCACTGTCACTATAAATAGCAGCCGTTTTTACACTTAATTCCTTTGCGGCAAAGTTTGCAGCTACCGTACCTTGGAACGGATCAATATAAGACGTACGGAACACATACTCATTAATGGAACCATCTTCATTTTCAGTAACATTTGGAGCCGTTCCGGATGGTGATAACAAGATTGTTTTCGTATCATTTGCGATTTGTGCTTGTGCAATCGTATTCCCACTGGTTGCCGCGCCGATAATAGCCAGTACATTTTCTTGGCTTGTTAAGCGGGTAGCAGCACTGGCAGCCTCAGCGTTGTCAGATTTATTATCCACTTTAACCACTTTTATTTTTTTGCCGTCTACACCACCGCTATCGTTGATTTCTTCAATTGCTAATTCCATGCCTTCAGAAATCGATTGACCGTAGGAAGCTACTTCTCCTGATAACTCAAGGTTTGCGCCAATTTTTATCGTATCTCCTTTGGCATCACCACCACCGGAATTACCACCGGAAGAATTTTGCCCCCCGGAACAACCGGCCAATACACCGGCAAACAATGTAGAGGCTACCAAAATTTTCTTAATACTACTTTTCATACATATCCCCCTTTTATAATTCAGTGATAATTCTGACAAATAATGTTAGATTACTAGATTTAATCCAAGTAGATCTAGCAACAGATAATTGTCAGAAGTGAGCGAATAAAAATATAATTATATCAATATATAGATATTGTAAATCATAAACTTCATTTCGTCCAGTTGTTTTTTAAAAATAAAAATATTTATCTGAAGTGGGTATATTTTTTAAGGAAGGAAATATTCCATTAATAGAAAAAAACTACAGTATCTGATAACTGTAGTCTTATATAAATATTCTGTAAAAATAATTATTTTTTGTTTTTTGTCTCTCTTTCCCATCGTTTTAAGTGTGGAAATGGATCAAAAGACCATTCGGTTTTTCCGTTATCTTTATACATTCCATAGTGAAGATGCGGGGGGAATTTCCCCGCTGTGCCCGGTGGTCCATATCCGGAACTTCCGACACTGCCGATTAATTGCCCCGGTTTTACCATATCGCCTAACTTTAAATCTTTTGCAAATCCGTTCAAATGGGCAAAATAATGATACGTATTGTTTATATCACGAATCCCGAGTCGCCAGCCTCCATATTTATTCCAACCTTTCATTTCGATCACACCGTAACAGGTTGAATAAACATTAACGCCATAATCGGCAAAAATATCTGTTCCTTCATGAATCCGTCGGCCGCCCCAACCCCTGGCATCTCCCCATGTATCACGATAACTAAAGTTTGCCCGAATCGGGAGAGGAAAGTGATGTTCCTCCAAATTTAACGTTTGCCAGGTATGATACATTTTTGCAAAACTGACTATTATTCCTACCGTTTTATCTCGTTTATAATACTCCCAAAGCCCTATTTTAATATGGTCTTCATCTGTTCCGAAATTCAATAAGTAATTGGCCATGGTATATAAAACATCTTCATCATTTGTTCTTTCCGCTTTGCCGTCACCATTACCATCCTGACCAATCCCGCCGAAAATTTTTATACTTAGAGGATTCGTATCTTCTTGATCCGGATTGAGAAGACCGCACCACTTTTCAGCCGGAATATAAATCCCCGTTAATCCGGTTGGCTTCGGTAAATCTTTCCGGACTGAGCGAATATTTCTTTCATATTGATCGATGGCAGCTAAATAATACCAAGGTATAAAAGTAACGCTTTCGATCTTTTTATAAAGCACCATTCGCCTTTGATATAATTCCTCTCTTTCCGAATCGGCAGCGAAAACATTTCCGGGATAAAATAAGGTGAGGAGAAAGCAGATTGTGATTATATGTATAATATTGCGCAAATACTACACCTCCCAATTGTATAATACTAATTTTTGCATCCGATTGAACATTCATGATTGATATATTTTGGTAAAAACAGTGTGTTTTCTAAGCAAACGATATTAGTGATTGAACACGAAAAATGGGGTATAATCATTTTATAGGCTTTGTCAAAGATGAGGGTGATATACATATGGTTTGTATCTACAATTTTTGTTATGAATTGGTGGAAGAAAGAAAAAACGGGTTTAATGAACAAGCTTTTCGTGAACGATACAGTGAGATACTAAGTCGCTATGATTATATTGTTGGTGACTGGGGATATGGTCAATTAAGGCTAAAAGGTTTTTTTGATGACCAGAATCAAAAAGCAACCTTTGATACGAAAATTAGTACATTATCGGAATATCTTTATGAATATTGCAATTTTGGCTGTCCCTATTTTGTTTTAAAAAAAGTGGACAAGTAATTCAAGTTTTAAAACGATTGATTCTTTCAACATAAAAGAAGATCGTAATCAAATGAGCTGTTGTTATAAAAGGAGATGACCCATCATGTTTTTTGTCGATCGGGAAAAAATTGAAGATACCCTTACCTTTTTAGAAGGACAAATCAACATTTTTAATCAATTGGATCAGATTGAAAACCAAGTGCAAAAAGCGGCACTGGAGCGGGTGGCCCAAATGATGTTAGAATCCGTCATCGATGTCGGTAACAGCCTTATCGACGGTTTTATTATGCGTGATCCGGGAAGTTATGAGGATATTATTGATATCCTTTTGGACGAGCAGGTAATTGGCGAAAAAGATGGGGAACAGCTGAAAAAACTAATTCCTTTTAGAAAAAGTTTAGTTCTCTTTTTCACATCCATTGATCATGAAGAACTGTATCGGCTTGTAAACGAAAACTTGCAGGCCTTTATAGATTTTCCAACCCATGTCAGAACATACTTAGCAAAAGAACTGGGACCGGTATCTGCATTTAAAAGTAAGTGAAAAAAGGAAAGCTGAAAATTGGTCATTAGAAAATCATAACAAACATGGCGGTCAACATCATACCTCCACCAAACACAATAAAAAAGGTTTATTTTCATGGTAAACCGGTTTGCTAAACGAATTTTATTTTCGAACATAGGTTCGTAAACATTGAAAGGAGAACGAATGAAAAAGTATCAAGGTTATTTGATTGATTTAGATGGAACGATGTATCGGGGATCAGAAAAAATTGAAGCGGCAGGCAGATTTGTTCAACGTTTAGTGAAGCATAACATTTCCTATTTGTTCGTAACGAATAATTCAACAAGGACGCCGGAACAAGTCGCCGAGAAATTGAGATCCTTTGATATTCCTGCAACAAAAGAGCAAGTATTTACGACAAGTATGGCAACTGCTAATTACATAGAAGAAATAGATAAAAATGCAACGGTTTATTATATTGGAGAAGAAGGACTTCAAACCGCCTTGGAAGAAAAAGGATTTCGTTTCGCCGGAGAAAATG
Organism: Caldibacillus sp. 210928-DFI.2.18; assembly: GCF_020554505.1. Lineage (NCBI taxonomy): Bacteria > Bacillati > Bacillota > Bacilli > Caryophanales > Bacillaceae > Caldibacillus > Caldibacillus sp. 210928-DFI.2.18. Next base: position 17,266 of record NZ_JAJCHL010000029.1, on the reverse strand, counting down.
CCGATGTTGTCGTTGTCGGTCTTGATCGCGAAATTACGTATGAAAAATTAGCGGTAGCTTGCCTGGCTATACGTAATGGTGCCAAGTTTATTTCGACAAACGGTGATATTGCTTTGCCGACAGAACGCGGATTGATGCCCGGTAATGGTGCGCTGACAGCTTTAATTAGCACTTCAACGCAAGTACAACCAATTTTCATCGGAAAGCCGGAAACGATTATTATTGAACAAGCTTTAAAAGTAATCGGTTCGGATAAGACGGAAACGTTGATGGTTGGTGACAATTACGATACGGATATTGCTGCAGGGATTCGTACCGGTCTTGACACGTTAATCGTTCATACCGGTGTAACGAGTAAAGAGAAATTGAAGGAATTCCGTGAACAACCGACCTATTCAATTGATTCACTGGATGAATGGGAGTTTTGATTGGAGATGTTAAAAAATCCCTAAAAAAGGGATTTTTTAACATTTTACCACATATTTTGAACTGCCGCTATTTCCGTCAATTTGGAATGTATGTTACTCTACATTCGCTGCTCTGTGGGCAAGACGGCTGGACGCTGCGGCAGCAATCGCCCCAACAAGATCATCTAAAAACGTATTAACTTTCCCTGTTGATTTATCGTTCAAATACTTCAAAATTCCCGGTTTTAATTTGTCAATATAACCATAATTCGTAAAACCGATTGAACCATAGACGTTCACAATCGAAAATGCCAAAATTTCATCCACTCCATAAAGACCTTCATCCGTTTTAACAATTGACAACAGTGGTTCTTCCAATAATCCTTTTTCTGCAAGAACATCTAATTGAACCCCGGTAATCACCGCATTTTGCACTTCCCTTTTTTTCAATACAGCTTCAACGTTTTCAATACAGTCTTGTAATTGTAATTCAGGATGATAGCTCTTTTGTAGAAAATAGACTAATTCCGCAATATTTTTAATGGTTACACCCCGATCTTCCAACGCTTTTTTTGCAATATCTCCTATTTGTGGAAACATATTTGATTGTTCATTCATATCATTCACCAATCCTTATTCATTAATTTGAAACAATACCTGATATGTATAGTTAGGTAAAAGAAAATATATTTGGTAAATCCATCATAATATTAATTATAACAATGATTTTAAAAAAATGTTAAAAAGGGGAACAGCGCATGATTCAGTTCTTGCAACAGGAGTTTGGCATTTTCCCGGGTCAATCTTTTAAAATCCGTCAATATGATGCTTATTATGATGGTCATCATATTTATATTTTGATAAAAGTATATGAACAGGAGCAGGAAGAATTACAGGTTCGCTATGAAATGACAAATTATCTTCGGCAAAATGGCGAAAAGTTTGTTCCTGCTTTTTTCGCTGCCACGGACGGGAGATTTGTTAAACAGCTGGATGAAAATTATTATATTGTTTTAAAGTTAGAGCAATGGCGAAATAAACGATATCAATTTCCGGGCAGGCGGTTGGCTTACTTTCATAACCATGGGAAATATTTTCGGTCAGAAAAAGATGTCCTAAATCGGCTTGGTAAATGGAAAGAGTTATGGGAAAGCCGCATTGATCGGCTAGAAAAAATATGGCAACAGAACGTAATGAATCAACCGAATAATGACTTTGAACGACTTTTTATTGATTCTTTTCCTTATTATGCCGGGATGACTGAAAATGCCATTCAATATTTTGTAGATACGACGATCGATGAGCAACCGACCGGTTTTGATGTTGCGACCGTTTGCCATGAACGATTTACCATGGATACATGGACAGATCCGATCATTTTGAAAGATCCTTTTGATTGGATTGTTGATCACCCGGTGCGGGACATTGCAGAATGGATTCGGCATGTGTATTTCAGCCAACCGCAAATGGTCCAGAAACCAATTCAAAAATTTATTCAAGATTACGAAACACAGACGTCTTTATCTCCTTTTGCTTGGCGGTTACTGTATTCCCGTTTAGTTTTGCCAATTCACTACTTTCAATGTATTGAATTGTATTACGCCCGTTTGGCAGATAATTTCGACAATGACATGACAGGAGAAATAAAGAAGATTCTCAATCAATCCGGTGATTATGAACGTTTCCTGGCTCATTTTTATGATATGGCCGGGGCTCCTCATCGTTCACTTCAATTACCAAAGCTCGATTGGTTCAACTAACCATACGTGGGAAACCCCCACGGATGGAAATTTCACTTTATTTTTATGATATAATAATGGCAGTAGAATAGATTGAAGTTTTGGAGGGTTAGTTATGTCATCGAAACCGTATATATACGTAACAAGAAAACTGCCGGAAGAGATAATTAATAATCTTTGTACATTTGCCGATGTTGGCATGTGGGAAAAAGAAGAAGAACCGGTTCCACGGGAAATATTATTGCAGGAAACGAAGAAAGCGGACGCACTGTTAACGATGTTATCTGACCGTATTGATGAAGAAATTTTTCAAGCAGGCGAAAAATTGAAAGTAATTGCAAACTTGGCGGTCGGCTATGACAATATTGATATTGAACTTGCCACAAAATACGGAATCGCTGTTTGCCATACACCCGATGTTTTAACCGATACGACTGCTGATTTGGCCTTTTCCTTATTATTAATGGTGGGGAGACGTTTAGCTGAGTCCGTAGAATTGGTAAAAAATGGAGAGTGGAAAAGTTGGAGCCCGCTATTTATGGCAGGTACGGATATCCATCATAAAACAATTGGAATCGTTGGCATGGGGAAGATCGGTGAAGCTTTGGCAAAACGGGCATTAGGCTTTGATATGAACGTTTTATACCATAATCGTCATCGGAAAATGGATGTTGAAAAAGCATTAGGGGTTCACTATCGCTCTTTTCCTGATCTTGTAACTGAGTCCGATTATGTTGTTTGTTTAACCCCGCTGACGGAAGAAACAAGAGGAATGTTCACCAAAGACGTATTTCGAAAAATGAAAAAAACGGCATTTTTTATCAATGTGGCCAGAGGTGCGGTAGTGATAGAAGAAGATTTACTGTCGGCACTTAGAGAAGGCGAAATTGCCGGAGCGGGTCTTGATGTATTTGAAAAAGAACCGATTGATCCGCAACATCCTTTTTTAAAAATGAAAAATGTAGTTGCTCTCCCGCATATCGGCAGTGCATCAATTGAAACACGAACAGCAATGATGAAGCTTTGTTGCCGGAATATCGAGTTGATTTTGAAAAATGAAAAGCCGATTAGTATAGTGAATGAAGCCGTGTTTTTAGCTAAATGATTGAAAATTTATTCCATGCGTTACGCTGAGAAAAAAGGGCTGGGGTAAAGGTCCCCCGCCCTATAATCAATTTAAAACACTTGTTCAACTTCTACAACACCCGGGACTTCTTCAAATAATGCCCGTTCAATACCCGCCTTCAATGTAATAGTCGAACTTGGGCATGTTCCACAAGCACCAAGTAACCGCAATTTAACAACACCATCTTCCACATCAACAAGTTCACAATCCCCGCCATCACGGAGAAGAAACGGACGCAGTTTATCTAAAACCTCTTGGACTTGTTCTTTTAATTCAGGCATTCCATCGCACTCCTTTCTAAATCCTATTATAATAAGGATAGAGAGAAAAATCCATTTGTTAGTTTTGTAAAGAATCCCAGGCTAAATTTTTTTGACCCTTGATTCATGGTTCAGTGAAATCGGCTGTAAATGGATCTTTCGCAGCTTCCTTGTGGGCTTAACCTTAAGTCCTAAAATTTTCAACTACTTAGAATCTGGGAAATTTTACTTTTAGTGGTTAAAAAATTGTACTCATTGTCATTGTTTGAGATGATTGTAAAATGTAAGGGAGAAAGGAGAATACTATGGAAATTTTCAATCCGGTTGTCATTACCATTTATGGTGCGGAACAAATTTGTGCAAGTTGTGTTAATCTGCCATCATCAAAAGATACGTATGAATGGCTGCAGGCTGCAATTTCAAGAAAATATCCGAATCAACCGTTTGTGATTGATTATGTCGATATTATGAATCCGCCTGATGATGAGGAAAAGCGGCAATTCGCCGAAAAGGTAATTGAGGAAGATTTGTTTTACCCGGTTGTCGTCATTGGTAATCAAATCGTGGCGGAAGGGAATCCAAATTTAAAGGTAATTTACGCAGAAATGGAAAAATACGGATATAAGTAAGCTGGACTTTAAAAAAAGGTTTATCCCGGCAAACAATGTATGTTTATAATAATTAAGACAATTTCCTCAAATCGAGGAAATTGTCTACTATATTTTCAACCGTTGTGAAATTTATACAGCCAGAGAATCCCGGATTTTAATAGTCTTGCTACACGTCCGGTCAATGGACGCTCAGCGACGAGACCGAATCCTTGTTTTTTCCCTAACGAACCAAGAATCCCTTTCAATTTTATTTCCGGCAACTCATCCGGCAAATCTTCCCCATTCCATCTTTTTAATAATACTTGAGCAATTTGGTCGCCTTGTGCTTCTGCAAGTTGGGCACTCGGTGCAAACGGCAAGCTTGCACAGTCACCGACTACGTAAACATGCTCATTTCCGGGAATATTATGATAAGGTGTCAAAACAACTCTCCCGGATTCGTCCTTTTCAACATCAAGTTCGCGAACAACTTTATTTGGGCGAATCCCTGCTGTCCAAACAATACAATCAAATTTCATTGGTTCATCATGATTATATAAAATGCCTTCTTCCACTTTTGTGATATTTGCATAGTTGACAATGGTGACTCCATGGTCTTGAAACCAATCGTTGACATATTTACTCAACTTCTCCGGAAACTTTGAGAGAACCATTTTGCCACGATCAAACAAAAATATTTTTAAATCAGGTCTTGATTCATGAAGCTCACTGGCAATTTCTACTCCGCTTAATCCGGCACCGACAATCGCCACTTTTGAACTTCTAGGCAAATTATTTAACGCATTATTTGTCTGTCTCGTTGCTTCAATGGATTGGATTCCGTACGTATACTGATCGGCCCCCGGAATATCATGGTACTTATCTTCACAGCCTAATCCAATAATAAGATCATCGTAAATAATTGCTTCATGGTTTTGCAGTTCAACTCGGTTGTTTTGCAAATCGATATGACTCACTTCATCATTAATAAATTCCAGTTGCGGGTGATTCGGAAACGCTACCCGAATGTGGTTATCCGGGATAGTCCCGGCTGCTAGGGCATAAAATTCGGTTTTAAAACAGTGATAAGGTGCTTTATCCACTAGCACGATTTTAATGTCTTCTGGAACTCCGCTTTGGAAAAGTTTTTGCATAATCCGCATTCCACCGTAACCGCCGCCTAAAATGACAAGTTTTTTCATGGTATTTTCCCCTTTGTTTGATTCTAGTTACTCCTCAATTTTTGTTAAACTTTTATTTTTCTAATATTATAAAATTGGAAGTGAATCCCCTTTCATTTCTGAAAAACATATTCAATAAAATTATATTTGAATGATAAGAAATATACAACCGATATTTACTATTTTAGCGGGTTCACAACAAATTGGATAGGAAACCGACCCGGAACACGAAAAAACATTGTGAAATAATCAAATCCATTTCGTTGTGAATTACAGCAAGAATGTTTATACTAAAAGTATAGTTAAAAAAGGAAAAACATCCTTGATACATGAAGGAGGTTTCAAAATGGAAAATGTGATTTTTTTATCGGAATCTGCCGCATACCAAGTAAAAGACATGATGGAACAAAATAATGAACAAGATGCGTATTTACGTGTTTTTGTTAAAGGCGGCGGCTGCAGTGGTTTATCCTATGGGATGACTTTGGAACATACAGTGAAAGAAACGGATATTGAGTTTGAACAACATGGTATAAAAGTTCTTGTTGAGAAAACAGATGCTGCCATCTTACAAGGAACAAAAATAGATTATAAACAGTCTCTCCTCGGAGGCGGCTTTACGATTGATAATCCGAACGCAATTGCCACTTGCGGATGCGGCTCATCTTTCCGTACCGCAACAAATGCCGGAGCACCCGGTGATTGTTAACAGTAAGATGACAAATCGGGATACGAATAAATGATTGGGAAAAGAAAAGCGCAGAGCGCCCGCTTAGCGACGTACAAACTGGAGCGCCCCGCAATGAGATAAAGGAAACACGGCGAGGGACGAGCCGATGTTGACTTATCGTAGTGAAGCTACTCCTAGAGTGAACTTCATGAGTAATCTTCCTTGATATACTTCATGAAGCTTTGCGACGAGCTGAACATCCGCTTCCTCGAATAGGCTATGGCGCAGGAGCACATTAAAGGGGAGTTAGTTTCTCAGTCGCTGGCGCTCGTAGCTAGACAATAAAACTAATCCCAAGTTAATTGCTTGTATTTTTATACTTTCTTATACTAAAAGAAAAAAACTCCTCTTCGGTAAATGTTCGAAGAGGAGCTTTTTTCATTACTCAAATAAGGAAGTACTGTGCATAGGTTGAATTCTTGCACTTGGATCGATATATTTTTTTGCATTGCTTACCGCTATCGGGGCTTCTCCAAATCCGGTTGCAATCAATTTCACTTTCCCGTCATACGTACAAATATCACCGCATGCATAGACACCCTCGATATTGGTTTCCATTTTCGAATTGACGACAATTGAATTTTTTTCAATATTCAAGCCCCATTCCTTGATTGGACCCAAAGATGAAACAAATCCATAGTTGACAATCACATCATCGACATCAATGATTTCGGTTTCTTCCTGTTTGACGACTTGGATTTTGACTTGATTGATGTTTTCCCCGTCACCAATCAATTCGACCGGAACAAAAGGCGTTTTTATTTCAACATTCGAATTACGCATGTTTTCGACGGTATGTTCATGAGCTCGAAATTTATCGCGACGATGGACAATCGTCACTTTTTCGGCAATCGGCTCAAGCATAAGCGCCCAATCTACTGCAGAATCCCCGCCGCCAAAGATGACTACTTTTTTATTTTGAAAATAATTCATGTCGTTTATAAAATAATGTAAATTTTTCCCTTCGTAATCTCTGGCATTTTCTAATTCCAGTTTTCGCGGTTGGAAAGCCCCGTTGCCTGCCGTAATAATAACCGTCTTTGTATAATGAATTTCCTGATTTGTTGTTAACTTAAAAATGCCATCTTCTTGTTTTTCCAGTTTTTCAACAGATTGATCCAAACAGACGGTAGGTTCGAACAATTTAATTTGTTCCTGTAAATTATCTACCAACTCCCGAGCTCGGATTTTCGGAAAACCTGCCACATCGTAAATGAATTTTTCCGGATATAGCGCCGTTAATTGACCACCTAATTGTGGCAAACTTTCTATTATCTTAACGGTTGCTTTTCGCATGCCGCCGTAAAAAGCGGTAAATAACCCGGTCGGGCCGCCACCGATTATCGTTATATCATAAACTTGTGTATCTTCTTTCAAAGGTATCCCTCCAATTAACATTCACAAATATTTTATCATAAGTTTTAGCAATTCCGAAAGATTCACTTCTAAAGTTTGTAAAAAAAAGAACTGCGCATGCCGTTTGTTCATTTCAAAGCTTTGATAATTGACGAAATATTTTTTGCTTTAGTAAACTGAGTAAAGGGTAATGTTAAAGTTCAGAAAAAAAGATGACGGAAACGACTTTTATGTTAATCAAGATGGTCTTTTTCCTTAACGTGAATCCATGACCACCATGCCAATCGTTTTCCGTTATATGGAACAAGAAGGGGGGAGGGAAACCTTGCCATTATCAATCATTCAATTAATGATTTCAATCCTGTTATTTTTCGTTTTGTTTTTCGGAATTGGTTTTATATTAAATATGCTTTTGCGGATGACATGGATTATGACTTGCATATATCCGATTGTTGTTATTTTTATTGTAGATAATATCCCTTTTATCACCTATTTTCGTGAACCTGAAGAAGCTTTTCAAACCTTAGGAACCAATTTACGTTCATTGGCTCCTGCTGACATTACTGTATTATTAAGTGGTCTAGCAGGCACAATTTTAGCCGGGTTTACAATGAAAGCGTTACGAAAAAGAGGTTATCGGATGTTTTAGTTGTCGGTAAATTGTTTTAATTAATGTATATTTTTAATTTTTTCATAAAAATAGAATAAGAATTTCTCCTCTTTGTGAATATTTTTTTCTTCTTTGGGAAAGAAATAGACACGAGAGGAGTGAAAAATATGGTAAAAATAAAAACATGGTCCAAACGGATTATCATGGTCATTTTGTTTACTATTGCACTGCTAATTACTTTCCAGACGGTATCCGGAGTAAAGGCTGAAACATTACCTGACCATAAATATAATTATGAAAAAGCATCTGACAAAAAAAGAAATACAAATAAAATGTTACATTCTTTCAAGTCTATCAATTTACAATTAAAATCTTTGAAGGTTGCTGAAACTTCAGCAACAAAAATTTCATCAAGTGAAGAAATTAAAGGAAAAGTTCCAAATTTGGAGGAAGCATTTAATTGGGAAGCAGAATATCCAAGTCATTCAGTCATTGCGACCGGATATACAGCAGGATATGAATCGACCGGGAAAAATCCTAATGATCCTTCTTATGGAATTACGTACTCCGGAGTGAAAGTAAAAAGGGACCTATATTCCACGATTGCGGCTGACTTGAATGTTTTCCCCATTGGTACAATTTTGTTTATTCCAGGCTACGGGTTTGGCGTTGTGGCGGATAAAGGTGGAGCCATCAGAGGGAATAAAATTGATTTATATTTTGAAACTGTAGAAGATGTATATAGTGAATGGGGAAAACGAGAAGTTAATGTTTATGTCGTTAAAAGAGGGAATGGATCACTGACAGCAGCAGAACTTGAACAATTGAACGAAAATGAAGCGATGCAAGTGTTTCGCAGTCAATATTCATTAAGCAAAAAAGAATAGAACGCTCTTAACTATTTGTCCTTTTTATCGATCCTTCTGATAATCGGTGAGGGCATTTTTTTTGTAATAGTTGCGAAAGTAGACAGGTAATTTTTTCCTGTACATTTTTTGACGAATGGTGTAGACAAATGACGGAAAGGGTGGTATATTATTATTCGTTGTTATTTATTGAACAACTTTTTCTTATCAAGAAGGTGTTGTGGTTTTGATTCGCATCACCCGCTCCATACATATGACTAACGCAGTGTTTCGTTTCGGAAAGAACGAAGCATTGCGTTTTTTACTATCTTTAAGTGCACTATATAACAATGATAAAATAGATAAAATGGTTATTGATTAAATACGGGATATTTATTGAAGGGAGGAAAGGCCGTTTTGGAAACGCAAGCTTTGAAAAAAGAAATTATCGACTACGCAAAATCCATTGGAATTGATAAAATCGGTTTTGCCACGGCAGACCCTTTTACAACATTAAAAGCAAGACTAATCCGTCAGCAAGAATTGAATTACCAGTCCGGGTTTGAAGAGTCAGATATTGATAAGCGAACGAATCCTGCCCTTCTTTTTGACAATCCCCAATCGATCATTTCCATTGCTCTGGCCTATCCAACGAAAATGAATGAGCATGTTCGCGGGACAAAGGGTGAGCGGCGAGGTTTATTTGCCCGCGCTTCTTGGGGAGAAGATTATCACCTTGTATTACGTGATCGCTTAAGCAAACTGGAACAATTCATTTACAGTAAGATGCCTGATGCCCGATGCAAATCAATGGTCGATACCGGTGAATTATCTGACCGGGCAGTTGCGGAACGAGCAGGTATCGGTTGGAGCGGGAAAAATTGTGCCATCATTACACCGGAGTATGGATCATTCGTTTATTTGGGTGAAATGATTACAAATATTCCTTTTGAGCCGGATACGCCGATAGAAAATATGTGCGGAACATGCAATAAATGTATAGAAGCTTGTCCGACCGGTGCGTTAGTCCAACCGGGGCAAATAAATGCAAAAATTTGTATCTCCTATTTAACGCAAACGAAAGATTTTTTACCGGACGAATATCGTAGCGTGATTGGGAATCGATTATATGGCTGTGATACATGTCAAATCGTTTGTCCTTATAACAAAGGTAAAGATTTCCATTTTCACGAAGAATTTGAACCGGAGCCGGAAGTGGCAAAACCATTGCTTAAACCACTGCTAAAGATAAGCAACAAAGAATTTAAAGAAAAATATGGCCGTGTTTCCGGTGCTTGGCGTGGGAAAAAGCCGATTCAGCGAAATGCGATCATTGCACTCGGTCATTTTAAAGATGAAACGGCGATTGATGAGTTAAGTGATGTTATTCGTAACGATCCGCGACCGGTCATTCGGGGAACAGCTGCTTGGGCATTAGGTAAAATTGGGACAGAAAAAGCGAAACAAATACTTACGAAGGCAAAAATTGAGGAAAAGGATGAAGATGTATTGCGGGAAATTGAAGTGGCACTTGCCGAATAATTAAAATGCCCAATTTTTGCATCACACCGAATACGAAGGTGGAACATACACTTAATTAAAGGAGTGTGTGTTGCCATGATTGATCAATTACAAAGGTTATTAGAACAACGGGTGCAACAATGTGTAAGTGATCGGCAAGCGGAATGTTCAAAAATTGAGCGCAAAAAAGAATGTTTGGCAAATCGCCATGGTGAAATTGTTAAAGCAAAGGCGACAGGGCATATTACCGATAAAATGAATAATGGAGACCATACTGATATATATTACAACGTCCATTTTCAATATTTAATCAAACAAGAAAAGCGATATTACATTGAAGAAGAAGTTGAGAAACGAAAAGCCCATTTTTATAAAAGTACACTGTTAACGGATGAAGAAATATTTGAAACGCCAGCATTCGAAATTCCTGAAATAAAAATTGATCGCCATGAAAATTTAGAAAGGATTTCATACCATTATGACCGGAGAAAAGCCGTTCAGTATGCCGAACGTTGGTGGAATGACTATAACCCGCAATATCATAAATTTGATGTTGATTGTACAAATTATATTTCACAATGTTTACATGCCGGTGGAGCTCCGATGCGGGGTTTTTCCAATCGTTCGAGCGGTTGGTGGTATAATGGAAACAGTTGGAGTTATAGTTGGTCAGTAGCCCATTCGCTTCGATGGTATTTAGGTACTTCCAAAGTAGGTTTGCGTGCAAGAGAAGTGAGTGACCCGGGGGAGTTACAACTGGGCGATATTATATGTTATGATTTTGAAGGAGACGGCCGCTTTAATCATACTACAATCGTTACGGCAAAAGATGCGTATGGGATGCCGCTGGTAAACGCTCATACAACCAATAGCCGAATGCGATATTGGTCTTATGAAGATTCTTCAGCCTATACAGATAATATCCAATACAAATTTTTTACAATTATAGATGATGATTGATTTATTAGTTGAGGTGGAAAATTGTGGCAGTACATGTTGTTTTATATCAACCAGAAATCCCGGCCAATACAGGTAATATTGCAAGAACTTGTGCAGCAACAGACTCGCAGCTTCATTTAATTCGCCCGCTTGGATTTTCAACGGATGATAAAATGTTAAAGAGAGCCGGACTTGATTACTGGCCGTTTGTAAAAATACATTACTATGATTCGTTGGATGAATTTTTTGAGAAAAATCAGGGAGAATTTTATTATATTGAGACATACGGGAATAAGGCATATTCTGATTTCGATTACAGTAATCCGGAAAAAGACTACTATTTTATGTTTGGCAGAGAAACAACAGGCTTGCCGAAAGAATTGTTAGAGGCAAATCAAGATCGGTGTTTACGGATTCCGATGACGACAAATGTTCGCTCGCTAAATTTGTCTAATACAGCAGCCATTTTAGTGTACGAGGCTTTGAGGCAACAAAATTTTACCCATTTAAAAATTAAATACAGTGAGTGAAAATCGGTAAGGGTTTAAAATAAGGTCAACTCATTTTGAACCCTTTTTGCTATTATTTGTTTTGAGATAAAATATTAAATGGGGGAATGGTTGCAACTTTGCTCTTAAAATAACCAAAAGTGATTTGTTTGTATTAGAATGGGAGAAATGGTTGCAACAGGTGCCCTGAAACTGAAACGGTATTGATTTTTCATAGGAAAGGATGATTATCATGAACGAAACGATTGAAACGATCTTAAAACATCGGTCGGTTAGGCAATTTCAAGAGAAAAAATTAACAAGAGAGCAGATTGAAACGATTGTCCGCTGTGCACAGGCTGCTTCGACATCGAGTTTTGTACAAGCTTATTCCATTATCGGGGTAACAGACCAAAGCAAAAAACAACAACTTGCACAAGTGGCCGGTAATCAAAAATATGTTGCTGATAATGGTCACTTATTCGTTTTCTGTGCCGACCTTCATCGTTACGACATAATCAGCAAAATGGAAAACGTCAATATGGAAGAATCCATAGCCAGTACGGAAAAATTTATGGTTGCTTTAATTGATACGGCTCTGGCAGCTCAAAATGCCGCAATTGCCGCGGAATCATTAGGGTTAGGGATTTGTTATATCGGCGGGTTGCGAAATAATTTAGAGAAAGTTTGTGAAATCTTACAAACGCCAAAACGAGTGATTCCTTTATTTGGTCTGGTGGTTGGTTATCCAGAAAAAATAAATGAACAAAAACCCCGCTTGCCGTTAAATCATATTTACTATGAAAACACATATCAACAAAATGAGGAAGCATACATAACTCAACTGAACGAATATAACAAGACGATCCGAGACTATTATAATAAAAGGACAAACGGAAAACGGAAAGACAGTTGGACTGGTCAAGTCTCGGCAACATTTGCAATGAAAAATCGTATGTACATGCATGATTTTATCAAAAAGCATCATTTGAATAAATAATGAGTGGTTTTTGGTAGAGCCGTTTTTACAAGAAATGTGACCGGAAAGGACATAAAAAGAGCGCTTCGAAAGGTTCATTTTCAACCTTTTCCTTTTAGGCGCTCTTTTTTATACAAACTTGGCATAAAAATGTTATTAAATTTCTCCCCAAACATATTATTTCTTATATGTACGCGGTCGATCCTCATACCCCGCCGTAAAGATAGCAGCTAAAAATGCTGCCGAAACACAAAGAATTAAGACAGTTCCCATTTTTTATCCCCCTTATGTTCATTTACTCATATTTATTATAATGCGACATATAAATTTTATCTACAGAATGTTCGTTCATTTTTGTTAAAAAGGAAACTTTTCATATTATTTATCATCATTTTGACGGCATGTTCATATATTTATAGGTAAATATAGTTAAATGTGAAGTCAAAGTTGCTCTTACAAAAGCAGACAATTTTAACTTTTTGGCATCATCATTAGAAATATAGGGAGGTACTATATGGGTATATTAGATAAAGTTGCTAAATATCGTGAAGAGGAGGAAAAACTCAAATGGGAAGGTACCTTTGCTGAGTATTTGGAATTGGTAAAAGAAAAACCGTGGATTGCTCAATCTGCCCATTCTCGGGTATACAATATGATTAAAGATGCCGGTGTTGAAGAAGTTGACGGTGTAAAAAGATATAAATTTTTTAGCCATCAATTATACGGGTTGGAAACGGCTCTGGAAAGGTTGGTTGAAGAATATTTTCATCCGGCGGCAAAACGTCTGGATGTCAGGAAACGAATTTTATTATTAATGGGTCCTGTCAGTGGCGGAAAATCAACACTGGTAACCATGTTAAAACGGGGGCTTGAACAATATTCCAGAACGGATCGCGGTGCCGTTTTTGCAATTAAAGGCTGCCCGATGCATGAAGATCCGCTTCACCTCATTCCTCCGCATTTACGTGAAGATTTTTATGAAGAATACGGGATTCGAATCGAAGGGAATCTGTCACCGCTTAATATGATGAGGCTTGAACAAGAATACGGGGGACGGATTGAGGATGTGTTAGTGGAACGGATCTTTTTCTCGGAAGACCGTCGCGTCGGTATTGGTACATTTAGCCCGTCCGACCCGAAATCACAAGATATTGCCGACCTCACAGGAAGTATTGATTTTTCGACAATTGCCGAGTACGGTTCGGAATCAGATCCGCGTGCATATCGGTTTGATGGAGAATTGAACAAAGCCAATCGCGGGATGATGGAATTCCAAGAAATGCTAAAATGTGATGAAAAGTTCTTATGGCACTTACTGTCTCTAACGCAAGAAGGAAACTTTAAGGCAGGCAGGTTCGCACTTATCTCAGCTGACGAGTTAATCGTCGCTCACACAAACGAAACTGAGTATCGCGCCTTTATTTCCAACAAAAAAAATGAAGCACTCCACTCCCGGATTATTGTCATGCCGATTCCTTATAATTTAAAAGTGTCTGAGGAAGAAAAAATTTATGAAAAAATGATTCGTGAAAGTGATGTAGCCGATGTCCATATTGCTCCGCACACATTAAAAATTGCCGCTATGTTCACCATTTTAACCCGCTTAAAAGAACCGAAACGAGGGGATATTGACTTAATTAAAAAGATGCGGCTTTATGACGGGCAAAATGTTGAAGGTTTCAGTGCGATTGATGTGGAGGAACTGAAAAAAGAATATTCGGATGAAGGCATGAGCGGAATTGACCCAAGATACGTCATCAACCGGATCTCTTCAACAATTATTCGTAAAGAAGTAAAATCGATTAATGCATTGGATGTGTTGCGTTCCTTGAAAGAAGGACTTGAACAGCACCCGTCGATTACGCCTGAATCAAAAGAAAAATATTTGAACTTTATATCCCTTGCCCGAAAAGAATATGATGAATTGGCGAAAAAAGAAGTGCAAAAAGCGTTTGTTTATTCGTATGAAGAATCTGCGAAAACATTGATGGATAATTATCTTGATAATGTTGAAGCTTATTGCAATAAAACAAAGCTGCGTGATCCGTTAACAGGAGAAGAAATTAATCCGGATGAAAAACTCATGCGGTCGATTGAGGAACAAATTGGCATATCTGAAAATGCGAAAAAGGCATTCCGGGAAGAAATTTTAATTCGGATTTCAGCTTATGCCCGGAAAGGAAAACGATTTGACTATAATTCCCACGGACGCCTTCGTGAAGCAATCCAGAAGAAGTTGTTCGCAGACCTGAAAGATGTTGTAAAAATTACCACATCAACAAAGACACCGGATGAACAACAATTGAAGAAAATTAATGAAGTGGTTGCCAGGCTAATTGATGAGCACGGTTATAACTCAACATCCGCAAACGAACTGCTTCGCTATGTAGGAAGTCTGTTAAATCGTTAATAAGGAGCAAAAAATAATAAAATTTCAATTGCCGTACTGCAGAAAGTGCGGCTTTTTTTGCAGACAAAGTCAAAAAATACGGCTTAAAATATTGTCTAGTTCTAAAAGGGAAGCTACGAAATATGTACTTATGTTGGTGTTTTGTAAAATCATGGCTCTTATTTCCGAATGCACCAAAAATAGATCATCCAAAAGCTGTTTTAGTAAGGAAACGAATCCTGGCCGGTACTTGGGAAAATCTCATCAATCCCCGGAAGAACACCAGCAGAAAATGAGGTACGACCGGGACATTTTGTATACTGCTCAAAAAAAGGTAGTTTAACTAATATCAACAACTGAAAACAGCTAATGGAGTGCCCATTAGCTGTTTTATATGAAAAATATAAATTGGTAGTAAATTTTTTTGTCCACTATGCATAGTATAAAGTAATACAAAAAAATATAGTTTAAATTTATGGACCTTTTGTAAATTTCAATAATATACTACTTATTCCTTTTATTGAAATATCAACTTTTATCCTCTTACCATACCACCATGACCGGATGAACGATCCCTAAACTTCATTCAAACATACAGTACATTGTATGCGATAGAAGTTTTTTATGTGACAAAAAAATTAAAGGAGGGAATGAATTAGGATGAATAATTATAATAAACACCATTTCACCATTTCTCAAGAGGATTGGTCCCTCCATCGAAAAGGCCACGAAGATCAACAAAGGCATAATGAAAAGGTTCAGGAAGCAATCAAAAAGAACTTGCCTGATCTAATATCCGAAGAAAGCATTATTTTATCAAATGGAAGAGATGTCATAAAAATACCGATACGTTCACTTGATGAATATAAAATCCGTTACAATTATGATAAGAATAAACATGTGGGCCAAGGGGATGGCGACAGCCAAATTGGTGATGTCATTGCCCGTGACGGTTCAGCGGAAAAAGGACCCGGAAAAGGGCAAGGGGCAGGGGACCAACCTGGAGAAGACTATTACGAAGCAGAAGTATCACTTGCCGAATTGGAAGAAGCACTGTTTAGTGAGCTGGAATTACCGAATCTGCAAAGAAAAAATGATCATGAATTAATTGTGGAAGATATTGAATTTAATGATATTCGAAAGACCGGTTTGATGGGAAATATTGATAAGAAGAAAACCATGCTCACCGCTTTTAAACGTAATGCATTAAGTGGGAAGCCTTCATTCCATCCGATTTACCCGGAAGATTTGAAATTTAAAACATGGAATGAAAAAATCCGTTATGAGTCAAAGGCTGTTGTTTTGGCAATGATGGACACAAGTGGTTCAATGGGAATCTGGGAAAAATATATGGCACGCAGTTTCTTTTTCTGGATGACCCGGTTTTTACGTACGAAATATGAAAAAGTGGAAATTGAATTTATCGCCCACCATACGGAGGCAAAAGTTGTAACAGAGGATGAATTTTTCTCTAAAGGGGAAAGTGGCGGGACAATTTGTTCTTCAGCTTACCGATTGGCATTGGAGTTGATTCATGGTAAGTATTCACCGAGCCAATACAATATTTATCCGTTCCATTTTTCAGATGGGGACAATTTAACGTCTGATAATATGCGTTGTGTAAAATTGGTTAATGAGTTGATGGAAATTTCAAACATGTTTTATTATGGAGAAGTAAATCAATACAATCGTCACAGTACGTTAATGTCCGCCTATAAAAATATAAATGATGAGCGATTCCGTTATTTTATATTAAGACAAAAAGCAGATGTCTTTCATGCGATGAAGAGTTTCTTTAATAAGGAAGAAAATAAGATGTATGCGTAAATCCCCTGTCATGTGCAGGGGTTTTTTAAATGAACAGAAGTGAAGGATATCTTTCGAGTGCAACTTATTAATTAAATGGAAATTGATTGGATGCTATGAGACAGTTTGGCTTGAATTTCCACTAGTTTTGTCCCATACAGCCGATCTATGGGACAGTTTTGTTTCAAATTCCGGTGGTTTTGTCCCATAGAATCCGATTTGTCTAATCCTATGGGACATTTTAACTTGAATTTCCACTAGTTTTGTCCCATACAGCCGATCTATGGGACAGTTTTGTTT
>NZ_JAJCHL010000287.1:0-233 GCF_020554505.1 Caldibacillus sp. 210928-DFI.2.18 | reverse complement strand
CGCCAAAAAATGAAGTTTCCGGCCCAAAAACGACGACGAGAAATGGTCTCGTCGCTAAAAAATGAAGTTTCCTGCCCAAAAATAACGACGAGAAATGGTCTCGTCGCCAAAAAATGAAGTTTCCTGCCCAAAAACGACGACGAGAAATGGTCTCGTCGCCAAAAAAATGAAGTTTCCTGCCCAAAAACGACGACGAGAAAGGGTCTCGTCGCCAAAAAAAGGAGTTTCGCGCC
>NZ_JAJCHL010000286.1:0-233 GCF_020554505.1 Caldibacillus sp. 210928-DFI.2.18 | reverse complement strand
GCTCAAAAAGACGACGAGAAGGGTCCTCGTCGTCAAAAACGAGCAATTTCCGGCTTAAAATGGTGACGAGAATGAGTTTCGTCGCCAAAATGGAGCAATTTTCGGCTCAAAGTGGTGACGAGAAAGGGTCTCGTCGCCAAAATGGAGCAATTTCCGGCTTAAAATGGTGACGAGAAAGGGTCTCGTCGCCAAAAAGGTAGGTTTTCCGGTTCAAAACGACGACGAGAAGTGGT
>NZ_JAJCHL010000285.1:0-233 GCF_020554505.1 Caldibacillus sp. 210928-DFI.2.18 | reverse complement strand
CCTCGATCTCGTCACCGTTTTTGGTTGAGAAAGCTTCTATTTTGACGACGAGACTTGTTCTCGTCACCGTTTTGGGGTAAAAAACTCACTTTTTTGACGACGAGACTCGTTCTCGTCGCCACTTTTAGGTGAGAAATGCTTGTTTTTGGCGACGAGATCCTTTCTCGTCGCCGTTTTTGGTAGAAAAAAGCTTAATTTTGGCGACGAAACCCAATCTCGTCACCACTTTTGGT
>NZ_JAJCHL010000284.1:0-233 GCF_020554505.1 Caldibacillus sp. 210928-DFI.2.18 | reverse complement strand
TACACCTGTTGGCTTAAAAATACAACCGTAAACAGAATATTCTTCTCTAAAAAACCTATATATACCTTCATTGTTGCGCCCTTCATAAAAAGGTCTATCCGAAACAAGAGCAACAGCAGCTGTTCTAGTAAATCCTCGGTTCTTAAGCTCCTCCATAAATTTAATATCCTTCACGAATGAATACATCTGTTCTGGATACTGGCCATTTAATGGGCACTTAAGTTCAATTGCAT
>NZ_JAJCHL010000283.1:0-233 GCF_020554505.1 Caldibacillus sp. 210928-DFI.2.18 | reverse complement strand
AATCGGTCAAAATGGCAATGGAATAAATGTTTTCTTGGAAGCGATCAAACAAACGGTAAAAATAAGTAAACATTCGTTTGGAAAAGTCCGGATCTTTTTTTCCTTGAATTTCAATGTGGATAAATACATATTTTTCTTTCCCGTTTTTCAAGGAAACCTTTACAATTTTGTCTGCGATTTTTTTTCCTTTATTATGTTCAATGATGACTTTGTGCAGTTCTTGTTCGAGAAAG
>NZ_JAJCHL010000282.1:0-234 GCF_020554505.1 Caldibacillus sp. 210928-DFI.2.18 | reverse complement strand
AAAAGAACTAAAAATCTACCAATAATTTAAAATATAGATCAAAAGTACTAAAAAATCTATCAATAATTTTTTATTTTGTCTTTACCGATATTTGTTTCATTATTATAATGATAAGAAGAGAACGACATAATCTTTGGTTATTCTACAAAAAATGGTAAATCCCCCAATAAAACCACACCTTCTCCCGACTTTGACAGTCAAAAGAACAAAAACTCCCCGAAAACAGCGGTATAA
>NZ_JAJCHL010000281.1:0-235 GCF_020554505.1 Caldibacillus sp. 210928-DFI.2.18 | reverse complement strand
GGAAAGTCAAACAAAAATGTCTCATAGAACGGCTCTATGGGACAATTCAAACGGAAAATGAAGCTAAATTGTCCCATAGGAGTGACCAACCCCCTCTCTATGAGACAAAAACATCGGAAAATCAAACAAAAATGTCTCATAGAACGGCTCTATGGGACAAATCAAACGGAAAATGAAGCTAAATTGTCCCATAGGAGTGACCAACCCCCTCTCTATGAGACAAAAACATCGGAAA
>NZ_JAJCHL010000280.1:0-236 GCF_020554505.1 Caldibacillus sp. 210928-DFI.2.18 | reverse complement strand
GTAAGGGATTTGATGCCTTATATGGTGGAATAGAAATCTCTTCAGGGGGGCAGCGTGTTCATTTACCAGAAATATTAATTAAACAATTAAAAGAGCGTAATTTAGATCCTAAAAATTTTGAATTTTATATTAATAGTTTTCGCTGGGGAAGTGTGCATCATTCTGGGTGGTCAATTGGCCTTGAACGTTTTACTATGGCTTTACTTAAATTAGATAATATTCGTGAGGCTTGTTTA
>NZ_JAJCHL010000279.1:0-236 GCF_020554505.1 Caldibacillus sp. 210928-DFI.2.18 | reverse complement strand
CGATTATGTAAAACAGCTGGATATTATGGCGCATGTCGATCTGATCGTCTGTCGTGCCGGCGCAACAACCGCAGCGGAAATCACTGCACTCGGTACACCGAGTATACTGGTTCCGAGTCCCTATGTTGCCCATAACCATCAGTTTTATAATGCCAGCGTACTGGTTGATCACAAGGCGGCTGTCATGCTGGAGGAAAAGGATTTGAATGCGGAGGCACTATCCAACGCAATCGATC
>NZ_JAJCHL010000278.1:0-236 GCF_020554505.1 Caldibacillus sp. 210928-DFI.2.18 | reverse complement strand
CACTCACTCACTACGATAAGTCAACATCGGCTCATTACTTCGCCGTGTTTCCTTTTCCTCGAAAATGCATTCGCATTTTCTTCGTGCGATGCTTATTCAAGGAAGAATATTCAGAGTCCTCGAAAATGCATTCGCATTTTCTTCGTGCGATGCAAATTCAGAGAAGTAACTCTGCTCTCAGTCCTGAGTGCTCCAGTGCGTACGTCGCTGAGCAGTCGCCTCAGCATTTCTAATAG
>NZ_JAJCHL010000028.1:0-39865 GCF_020554505.1 Caldibacillus sp. 210928-DFI.2.18 | reverse complement strand
TTATTGGTAGTATTATTGTTGACAGTTTTTTTCCATACTAAACTGCGATGAACCAAAGACTCTTTTAATGAAATTTGTCCGTGTTTGAATAAATATAAGAAACTAGAAAACGCACTAACTGTATTGGATACTTTATTTGCACCAATAGCTGAGTGGATGGGAATTCCTAAAAGCAGCATGATAGGTAAACTAATTAATCCTCCACCTCCTGCTAAAGTTCCCAAAGTGGTTGCGACCATACCTGTAAAGAATAAAGCGATGTATTCCAACTAAACCACCTCCTCTATATAGTGTATTTCATGACAATCAATAAGGAAAATTAAAGTTTATTATTGATTTCGATAAATAAAAGTAATTAAAATTAAACAAAAAGGAATCGATTAGACGATAACTAACACTTTTTTACACTAAATGCAAATGTGTTTTCTACAAGTATAGGGAAAATTCGGCTATATTTGTAATAGATAGAATATAAGTTTTATTTCAATGATTTTGGCGAAACTCACCTTTCTACAACCAAAGATAAAAAAGTTTTGATAGAAATTATTAATCCTTTTTACGTTATAATCTACCATATTTGACCTTCCTTCAAATTCAAACAATCTTTATATCATTCATTTCGAGAGGTTACATTATTCAAAAAGAGAGAAAGTTATAAAAAAATAATTGCAATCGAACCAAATTCAAGCGATAATAAGATTCATAGATATTTTTGGCAGAAAAATGGTGGTGGAAATTTCATGAAAGTCGTAAAATTTGGCGGGACTTCTGTTTCGTCGGCTGAGCAGATAAAAAAAGTTTTCCAAATTGTTACAGCAGATCCTGAGCGAAAAATTGTTGTCGTCTCAGCACCCGGAAAAAGAAAAAAGGATGATATAAAAGTTACAGATTTGCTGATAAAATGCGGGGAAGAATATTGTAAAACGGGAAATGGGAAAGAAGCTTTTTTGGCAGTTGTTGATCGTTATGCAGAAATTGCTCACGAACTGGGGGTATCCGAGCATATTATTGATCGGATCGCCGCTGATTTACAAGAAATTTTACATGGGGATCGATCAAATGCTTCTCGGTTTATGGATGCAGTAAAGGCAAGTGGAGAGGATAACAGTGCTAAGTTGATTGCCGCTTATTTTCAATCCTGTGGTGTGGAAGCACACTATGTGAATCCGAAAGAAGCAGGTTTGTTTTTAACTGATGAACCGGGAAATGCGCAAGTGCTCCCTGAAGCATATGAACAATTGAAAAAACTTCGTGACAGACCCGGAATTTTGATATTTCCAGGGTTTTTCGGCTATTCAAAAACAGGTGAAATTGTTACTTTTTCTCGCGGGGGCTCGGATATAACGGGTTCAATCTTGGCCAGTGCCGTTGGAGCAACCGTTTATGAAAATTTCACGGATGTCGATGCCGTCTATACCGTTAATCCGAATTTTGTTGACAACCCGAAAGAAATTCATGAAATTACTTACAAAGAAATGCGAGAGTTATCCTACGGCGGTTTTGGCGTATTCCATGATGAGGCACTTATTCCTGTATTTCGCTCCGGTGTTTCGGTTAATATAAAAAATACAAATAACCCAAATCATCCGGGAACGAAAATTGTCCATCATCGGAATAACCAGAACGGTCCGGTTGTAGGAATAGCCAGTGATACCGGTTTTAGTAATATCTATGTGAATAAATATTTAATGAATAGGGAGATTGGTTTCGGTCGTCGGCTTCTGCAAATTTTGGAAGATTTCCATTTGTCATATGAACATACGCCATCCGGAATTGATGATATTTCTGTTATTTTACGGCAAAATCAACTGGATTTAGCAACGGAAAGACAGGTTCTAGAGCGGATAAAGACTGAATTACATGCTGATGAAGTACATATTGAACATGATTTAGCAATGATTATGATAGTCGGTGAAGGAATGAGGCAAGCGATCGGAACAATGTCTCGAGCTGCTGCAGCCTTTGCAAGAAGCGGAGTAAATATTTTAATGATCAACCAAGGTTCATCAGAAGTAAGCATGATGTTCGGTGTGAAAGCAACTGATGAGAAGAAAGCAGTACAAGCATTATATGAAGAGTTTTTTAACTAAAAGTCTGGTTTGACCGGGCTTTTTTTCTGTGGAAAGCAAAATGACCATTCCACCTGGTCATGTTAACATGTAAGGCAACTGATTTTGTGGAGGAAAAAAGATTGTAAAAATTAGAGAGATAAACAAGTTTTTAATAATGATAATGAGATTAAAAACAATACAAGATCGTCTATTAAATTAAAAAGTAGAGTTTGAATTTATTTAACAAGACTTGCTTGTTGAATTTTAACAAAAATAATAGAATGGAAAATCAATTGAAATATAATTGTAATATTATAGTAAATAGATTGAAACTAGACTCGTGTAGAATAAAATACTGAAATCGACTTAATAGTAAAGGTGGTTATAATCTTGAAGAAGCCGCTTACAGCACTGAGTGCAACAATTGTACTTGGAATTGGTGCTTTTTCATCGGTACCAACATATACATATGCAGAAACAAGTAATTCTATTCAAAGCAAAATTATACAAAATCAGACAGAAAAGGCAAAAATAGATGAACAGATTGCCAGATTAGAACAAACGATTGCAGAGAATCAAAAAGTTATGGAAGAAACAACAGAAAAAATCGCGGCCACTCAAGCAAAAATCGACCAGTTACAAACTGAAAAAGCAGCCATTCAGGAACAAATGGCGAAACGGGAAGAACAAATTAAGAATCGGCTTCGTGTTATGCAAGCTGGTGGCGGACCATTAGGATATTTGGAAGTTTTGCTCGGTGCTACTGACTTTGAGGATTTCATCAGTCGTGCAAGTGCTATTTCAACATTAACAAAAGCAGATCAAGATTTAATTGCAAAACAAGAAGAAGATAAAAAAGCGATTGAGGAAACTGAAAAAGCTGCACAAGATGAATTAAATAAACTTAATGATATGAAAGTAGAACTGGCAGGTATGCAAAGTCTGATCGCTGAGCAAAAATCCCAAGCGGAATCTATTAAACAACAATTAGCAACAGAGGGAGAACAACTTTTGGCACAGAAACTCGCTGCTGAACAAGCTGCCCAACAAGCGGCTCTTCAAGCGGCAGTTACAGCAAGTACAAATAATTCAACAAATAATACAAGTAGTAAAACAGCAGTTGCTAAAGGAAATAAACCATCCAGTTCTTCATTTGTTCCAACGGTAAGCGGCGGAAATGCAATAAATACTGTAATTTCTGCCGGTAAACAATTTCTTGGTAATTCTAGTTATGAATTCGGTAAAGCAGATCCTGTAAATGGCGTTTTTGATTGTTCCGGATTTGTTAATTGGGCCTTTGCTCAAGCCGGTATTTCTGTTGGACGTTCAACAGGAGTACTCGTTGGACAAGGTACGAAAGTTGCCCCGAGTGACATGCGTCCGGGAGATCTTGTATTCTTTAATACTTATAAAACAAATGGTCATGTTGGTATTTATTTGGGAAATGGACAATTTATCGGTTCCCAAACCAGTTACGGTGTTAGAATAGAAAATATGACAAGCGGCTACTGGGCTAATGCATTTAATGGAAATGTAAGAAGAATCATCAATTAAAATAGTAAACATTATTAAGGTCGACCGATTGTTAATTGGTCGGCTATTTTTTTCTTTTATAATAAAATTTTGGAAATAGTATATAATGATTACAACATATTTTACTTTTTTAATAGGGGGTATACTAATGAAGTTTCTTGTCGTTGGAGCAGGGGCAGTTGGCGGCTATTTTGGGGGACGTTTACTGGAAAAAGGGGCAGATGTCACATTTTTAGTAAGAGAAGGAAGAATGCGCAACTTACAGGAGAAAGGGCTGGTTATTCATAGTGACTATGGGAATGCCACATTATCACCGAAAACGATTATTACAGGTGAAGAAGTTGAATCATATGATGTCATCCTTTTATCAACAAAAGCTTATCAACTAGACAATGCAATAGACGATGTTCGTCCATATGTGGGGGAAAACACAATGGTTATTCCGTTACTAAATGGAATGGCTCATTATAACAAACTGGATGAACAATTCGGTAAAGAAAAGGTAATTGGTGGTCTATGTTACATTGAAGCCACACTGGATAGCGAGGGGGCAGTTATTCAGAAAGGTCCGTTACATATGCTTGTATATGGTGAACGATCCGGGCAAGAATCTGAGAGAATCATAAAATTAGCTGTTGCGTTAAAAGGAACAAAGGCGGATTTTCAATTAAGCTCGACCATTATTGAAGATCTTTGGCATAAATATTTATTTATTGCTACCATGTCGGGAATTACTACTTTAATGAGAGCTCCGATCGGTCCAATTTGTAACCATCCGAGTGGAATGGAGACAATTAAACAACTAACAAAGGAAATAATCGATGTTATGAATGTTGCAGGAGCACCAATATCCAATGAATTAGAGACGATTCAGATGGAAAAGATTGCAAACTTAGCGCCTGAAATGAAATCGTCCATGCAACGAGATATGGAAAAAGGGCTCCCTGTAGAAGCGGATCACTTGCACGGCTATCTGTTAGAAATCGCCAAGACAGCCGATCTTCCCGTACCCGTTTTAGAGGCCGTCTATGCGAATCTAAAAATATATGAGCGTTCACGGTAAAACTTGAGCGTAAGTTTTCTAGAAAAATATATTTTTAACATATAATTGCAAAAAGCATAAGTAGGGACATATCAGACTGTCCGAGGCCGCTGAAAAAGGGTAAACATGATATTGAAAACACTTTCCGGACAGGATATCCGTTTGGTTTACTGGGTTTACCCCTTGTAAATTGTGCAAGCAAATTTATCGAATAATTTTTCAGTGGCTTCAGACTGTCCTTACTTTCATTTAATAAATAAAAGCCATTACATCTTCAATAATTCTCTTACTGCATAGGTAAATCCATTTTCATCATTTGTTTTAGTGATTATATCTGCCTCTTTTTGGACTTCAAGCGGTGCATTGGCCATAGCGATTGCTGTTGTTGCCACTTTAAATTGTTCCACATCATTCCCACCGTCACCAAAGGCATAAATTTCATCAAACGAAATCTTCATATGTTTTTGATATCGTAATAGCGCTGTTCCTTTATTTGCCTCAACCGATGTAAACTCAATATTGTCTGGGTGCGAGGATGCAACAGACAGTGCTAATTTCCCTGCAACAGCTTTTTTTGCAAGGTCGATTGTTTCAATTTGATCAGGTCGAGTAACAGCCATTACTTTATAGATTTTCAAATTGTCTTTTTCAAAAATTTGATCATAATTATAATTTGCGAACATGGACTCGATTTCTTCCCAGCTTTTCCCTTGAATGTCCGGATTACGGAATGGAAAACCGCCTTGATTCGTATATACCATAATACCGAGACCGAGCTCGCTTAAAAGCGAAAATAATTTTTTATACGTTGAAATTGGTATCGAGGCTTCAAATAGAATATCACGATTTTCAGAATAGATAACCGTTCCATTAATACTGATGATAGGAAGATTAAGCTTTCGAATCTCCTCAAATTTAAGAACATCCTCAATTGCCCGGCCTGAGTTAATAATTACATAATGTCCTTGCTCATGCAGATATTTTAAAGTTGCAAAATTTTCCTCTGATATTTCACGGGTTGAATTTAATAGAGTACCATCCAAATCAATTGAAAAACATTTCATCGTCACAAATCCTTTCTTTTTTGGCCATTTTCAAAATATAGTGCATTTTGAATAAAATCTGAAGTAATTAAAAAATCATAACTTCATATTTGTCACACAAGTTTGATCATCTTCAAATGTGGAAATTTCTGATTGGGCACTTTTCTCATCTTTCGTAATGGTTATCGTAAATGTTTCATTTCGGGGCAGCCAAAGATCGATAAATCCGTTAGCATATGTTTTCATTTTTTTATCGACAATAACGTTGCCCTCTGTATTCTCAATATAAACATGAAATTCTTCGTTAGCCATTTCACCGCGGCAGCCTGTCAAACTATGGATTTCACATGGATGGGTTTGGTGGATGTACGGCGCAATGGAAACAAAAAATTCATCTTTGGGAAGATCGTATGTCACTTGATTGGAATTTTTATCTGTCACAATTAGTTGCTGTGAGGTTATCGATGCTGAACCGTTTTTCAAATTACCGACACTGTAGTCATGGACTAATTGTTTAATATCCCCGCTCTGATTTTTTATCGTTGTATTTTTTTCATCATTTATGTTTTTATCCAAATTAATAGAAACGAAAAATGATATAAATACTATTCCGAGGATACCGGCAAGCCATATGATTTTATTCTTCATGGTGCATCACCCTTCTATAGAATCTTGATAATTTAAATGTAAAACAAGTTAATCAATAATGCAATGAGTAAAACATTAACTGATTCCAGAAAATGGGAATGATAATTTCTATTTTTTAGCAGTTAATCATTGACAAACGGCTATAATTTGTTATAATAAAAAACAAAATGTTTATAATATTGATACGTTTAAAATAGATGGGGAATGATCATGGAACAATTAATACAGGCAAGAAGAGTTGGCAAATTTTATAGCTTTTTTGGCTTCTTCTGGGGCTTTTATTTTAGCGCCGGCTTTTTGTATTGCACAAAATGAATAGTTTTCACTGATGAGTTCTTCATGTAATAGAAAAAGTAATTATACTTAATAAAAAATAGAACTCAGCTTATAGGGTTCTATTTTTTTATTTCAACTAACGAAAAGAAGGTGCTTTTCATGAAAAAATTATTCGTTCATTTGGGGGATAGGAGTTATCCAATTCTTATTGAAAAAGGACTCCTTGAACAAGTTGGTGAAGAAATTAAAAAAATTTATGCAGGACGGAAAATTTTTGTTGTAACAGATGTTCATGTCAATCAACACTATGGCAGAAACGTCTTAACTAGTCTTGAACATGCCGGATTTCAAGTAGATCTATTAGCTTTGCCGGCCGGAGAAGAGACAAAATCCTTCCATATTCTTCCAAAAATTTATAATCAATTTTTAGATTTTAAATTGTCAAGAAGCGATTTAATTATCGCTCTTGGCGGGGGCGTGATTGGTGATATTGTCGGCTTTGCGGCATCGACTTATTTAAGGGGCGTTCCATATGTGCAAATTCCAACTTCACTTCTCGCCCAAGTTGACAGCAGTGTCGGAGGGAAAGTTGCAGTCGATTTGGACAGAGGGAAAAATCTAGTAGGAAGCTTTTATCATCCAAAATTAGTACTGATTGATCCGAATGTCCTTCATACTTTAGAGGAGCGGTTCTTTTGGGATGGGATGGCGGAAGTAATCAAATACGGCTGTATTAAAGATGTGAATTTGTTTAATGAATTGAAAAATTACCAAAGTATGGAAATGGTTATGGAACATATTGAAAACATCATTTACCGTTGTTGTGAGATAAAAAAGGAAGTTGTTGAAGAGGATGAAAAGGATACCGGAAACCGAATGCTTCTCAACTTTGGCCATACGCTCGGTCATGCAATAGAAACATTTTACCAATATAAAAAATATACGCATGGAGAAGCAGTGGCAATCGGTATGTACGAAATTTCAAAACGTGCAGAAGAAAAAGGATTAACGGAAAAAGGTGTTGCCGAACAAATTATGCAAATCGTTCAGCAATATCATCTCCCATATCAATTGGAAATCCCAAGTCTTACACCCATTTTGGAAACAATTCAATTAGACAAGAAAAATATAAACGATGTCCTTCATGTTATTTTATTAAAACGGATTGGTGAATCATATATCAAAGAGACGACAATTGATTTCTTTAAATAATTTAGAATTTAGGGGGGGAATAAAATGGACTGCTTAATTGATCCAAAGAAATTAAACGGTGAAGTGAAAGTACCACCATCAAAAAGTATTGCTCATCGGGCAGTTATTTGTGCCGCACTCAGTGATGGATTAAGCCGGATTTCAAACATTGATTATTCTGATGATATTCTTGCAACAATGGAGGCAATGAAATCATTTGGGGCAAAAATGACAAAAAATGAAGACGTTTTGGAAGTTGTTGGCATCTATGCAACCGGGCAACTAGACCGAAAAAGGAATATTGATGAAGTCCTTATTGACTGTAATGAATCCGGTTCTACATTACGATTTGTCGTTCCAATCTCCACTTTATTTCCGGGGGAGCATCGCTTTATCGGCAGAGGAAAATTGGGACAAAGACCGCTTCATACATATTATAATATTTTTGATGAGCAAGGGATTCAATACAGTTACAAAGAAGGTGAACTGGACCTACGGGTTGAGGGTAAGTTAAAAAGCGGTCTTTATGAAGTTACGGGGAATGTTAGTTCGCAATTTATCTCAGGATTATTATTTACGTTACCGCTCCTTGACGGTGATTCAAAAATTGTCATTACGACAGAAATGGAATCAAAAGGGTATATTGATCTTACGTTGAGTGCTTTAAAAGATTTTGGTATTCATATTATTAACCATAATTATCAAGAATTTTTTATCAAGGGAAACCAAAAATATAAAGCCCGTGATTATCGGGTTGAGGCTGATTTTTCCCAAGCAGCATTTTTCTTGGTAGCAAATGCATTAAATAATGAGGTTGTTTTGCATGATTTGAATTTAGACTCGTTACAAGGGGATAAAGAGGTCATTCATATACTGGAACGAATGGGGATGAAATTTTATCAAGAAAATGGAGGTTTAACCGGTAAACCGGAAAAAGAGTTAACGGCAACGGTTATTGATGGTTCTCAATGTCCAGATATTATCCCGGTACTTTCGTTGGCAGCAGCATTAAGTAAAGGAACAACCAAGGTGATAAACGCAGGAAGGCTCCGGATTAAAGAATCGGATCGCCTCCATGCAATCGCGACTGAATTGAATAAAATCGGTGCAAAAATTATTGAAAAAGAGGATGGATTAATTATCGAAGGAGTGCCAAGCTTATATGGCGGTAGCGCAGTATGGAGTCATAATGACCACCGTATCGCCATGACCCTTGCCATCGCTTCGACGGTCTGTAAAACGTCTATTCTAATAGAAGACCATGAATGTGTTTCGAAATCATACCCAAACTTTTGGCGAGACTTTAAAGTACTAGGAGGTCGTTTCTTTGAGCGGGATAACGGGAAATAAGTTAAAACTATCTATTTTTGGTGAATCACACGGCCCGGCTATCGGAATTACAATTGATGGTTTACCGCCGGGTGTTGCAATTGACATGGATAAAGTACTAGCGGAAATGGATCGTAGAAAACCGGGGAAAAGTTTATTATCGACCACACGGAAGGAGAACGATACACCGGAAATAATCAGCGGATTTTTTAACGGATATACAACCGGCGCACCGTTGACAGCAATTATCAGAAATAGCGATCAACGTTCGAAAGTATATGAGGATATAAAAAATTTAATGCGACCGGGTCATGCGGATTATCCGGCATTTGTCAAATATGGCGGGTTCCATGATTATCGCGGCGGTGGTCATTTCTCCGGCAGAATTACGGCACCGCTTGTATTTGCCGGGGCGATTGCTAAGCAAATTTTGGCCGAAAAAGGAATCTTAGTTGGTGCCCATGTAAAAAGTATTCGTCATATTCATGACAAAAGTTTTCAGGATGTGGAAGTAAACCAAGCTCTTTTTGATGAGTTAAAGAAGCAAGAATTACCGCTTATTGACGGAGAAAAACGGACAGAAATTGAAGAGGTAATTTTACAAGCACGAAAAGATATGGATTCGGTCGGGGGAACCATTGAATGTACCGTCGTTGGCATCCCGGCCGGAATTGGGGATCCTTTTTTCAATTCCGTTGAATCCGTCCTTGCTCACTTAATATTTTCAGTGCCGGCAGTTAAAGGAATTGAATTTGGCAAAGGGTTTGAAATGACGAAACTCCGAGGTTCAGAGACGAATGATGCTTACTACTACGAGGGTGATGAGGTTAAAACGCACACGAATAATAACGGCGGCATTACGGGTGGGATTACCAATGGCATGCCGGTTCTATTCACAGTAGCCATTAAGCCAACTTCTTCCATTGCAAAAAAACAACAAACAATTAATATTGCCGAACATAAAAATAGTGAACTAGTTGTGAAAGGCAGGCATGATCCTTGTATTGTACCACGGGCAATACCAGTTATTGAAGCAGTCACTGCCCTCGGAATTTTAGACTTAATGTTCATTTCCTAAAGAGTGATCAACTCCAAGGGATACGAATTTTGTACATCTTCACGGAGTTTTAATTTCATAAAGAGGGGTAAAAAAATGTCAGAGATAGATGATTATCGAAAAAAAATTGATCAAATTGATAAACTATTAACGGAACTTTTTGAGGAACGGATGAACACCGTTATAAAGTTGAGTAATTATAAAAAGAAGGACGGGTTACCTGTTTTAAACCGGGATCGGGAAACGGAAGTAATTGAGAAAAATATAAAAAATTTAAAAGATCCAAATTATCAATGGGCATTGAAAAAATTTTACACAAACCTAATTAATTTAGGTAAGGAACTGGAATATAAAATGATCCGGGATGGTGTTTTTCCCGGCGAACAAATGAACCACTTTTTAAAAGTTGGCTGTTACGGAGTGCAAGGTTCTTTTTCTGAAGAAGCGATGTTCAAATTCTTTGGTAAGAATGTGGAATCAAGCAATTATGAAGAGTTTGAGGATGTTTTTTTAGCCGTGAAAAATGATGAAATTGATTTTGGCGTGGTACCGATTGAAAACTCTTCAACGGGTGCGATTTCCCAAGTTTATGATTTATTGACTAAATACGAGTTTTATATTGTTGGTGAACAATATATTAAAGTGAATCAACATTTAATTGGTCTTAAAGGAACAGACCTGTCAAAAGTCCAGGAAGTATATTCTCATCCACAAGGATTTGAACAAACGAGTAAGTTTTTAAAAAATTATAAGCACTGGCGCTTGATTCCGTTTTTAAGTACGGCTGACAGTGTCCGCCATATTCGTGAATTGAATGATCAAACAAAAGTGGCGATTGCCGGAAAACGAGCAGCGGAAATTTATAATATGGATATTCTTAAAGAAAATATTAACAATAAAGTTGGTAATTCAACTCGATTTATTATTATTTCTAAACATTTACAAGTGGCCGCCAAAAGTAATAAAACGAGTGTTGTCTTCTCATTGGAACATAAAGTTGGGACCCTTTACCAGCTGTTGAGCCATTTTGCTGAAAATGATATTAACATGATGAAAATTGAATCCAGGCCTACCGAAGAAGGAAATTGGAAATACGTGCTATATGTGGATTTTGAAGGAAATATCCGGAGTGAAAAAGTGAAAAAAGCCTTAAGTTTAATTGAAGAAGGCTGTGAGTATTTCCGCTTGCTCGGGTGTTATCAACAAGATACAGTAAGATAATTAGTGAAAGTTGACATTAGTGAAATCGAACAACAAACATGCAAAATCCATCGAGTTTAACGGAAAGGATTGGCAGTTTCCATGGAATTTTACGGACTTTTAGGTGAAAAATTAGACCATAGTATCTCGCCGGAAATTCATGAAAAGATTTTTTCTCTTTTAAAAATCCGGGCAGCTTATAAAAAATTTGAAGTAAAAAAAGAAGACTTACAAAAATTTGTCGATGGATTAAAGGTATTGGAGATTAAAGGGGCGAATGTAACGATTCCTTATAAACAAACGATTATTCCATACTTAGATGGTCTATCAGAAGAGGCAAAAAAATTAAATGCGATTAACACGATATTGCTGAAAGACGGAAAATTATACGGATATAATACTGATTATTTTGGCTTTGGCACGATTCTTCAGTGCAATCATGTTGAGGTTGAAAATAAAGTGTGTATGGTACTGGGCTACGGTG
The DNA here is from genome assembly GCF_020554505.1 of Caldibacillus sp. 210928-DFI.2.18. Lineage (NCBI taxonomy): Bacteria > Bacillati > Bacillota > Bacilli > Caryophanales > Bacillaceae > Caldibacillus > Caldibacillus sp. 210928-DFI.2.18. Next base: position 28,011 of record NZ_JAJCHL010000028.1, on the reverse strand, counting down.
GTGCAGCGAAAGCCGTCGTTCAATACTTACTCGACCATGGGGTAAAAAAATTGTATATTGTATCGCGACGAACATGTAAAGATGTATATGATGATTTGCGAGTTCAATTTATGACGTATGATGAGATCGCTACCGTTAGAGGGGATGTACTAATCAATACAACTTCAGTCGGCATGTACCCGAGTGTGGACGAAAGCCCGGTTGCGGAAGAGATCATTATAAATTTTGCTACATTGATTGATATTATCTATAACCCGCGGGTTACTAAATTTTTGGAAATTGGTCGGCGATTGGATAAAAAGATATGCGGTGGACTGGAAATGTTGGTCGGTCAAGCCATAAAAGCGGAAGAAATTTGGCAAGAAAGAGAAATCAGTCATGAAATTTTGACAAAAGTAATGGATGATTTCGATAAAAAATTTCAGTAAAATGAGTGATTGAATGAAAAACAAATTAGTCATTATCGGTATGCCGGGGAGTGGAAAAACGACCATTGGCAAACTGGTAGCAGAGAAAACCGGAAAGCCTTTTATCGACTTGGATGAATTTATTGTGGAGTGGACAGAAAAGACAATCCCCCAGTTATTTGAAAAGGGAGAAGACCATTTTCGTGAAATTGAAACAATGGCTTGCATGGAAATTGCTAAGCGAAAGGATTTGATTGTCTCAACCGGCGGCGGTGTCATCAAGAAACCAATCAATATGGAATGGTTGAGTGACAGTGGGGTTATCGTCTTTTTAGATCGGCCGGTAGATTTAATCATGGCGGACATCATCGTCCAATCCAGACCATTGTTAAAAGAAGGCAAGGAAAAACTGCTCGCCCTTTATGAAGAGCGGTACGAGTTATATAAAAAATATGCAGATGAGATTATTGCTAACGACCGCATTATTGAAGAAGTTTGTACTGACATTATAGGGATTATGAACAAATATGAAATGATATAAAAGGGCTGCATAATTTGCAGTCCTTTTTTTGGCCAGGAAAGTATAAATTTTTCAATTTCTACTTTCCTAACGCATAAGTGCACAAGGAAAGCTTCGCGGGATTACATCGCAGCCGAAAAAATTTTATATTTTTTCGGTGAACTAACGGCTCTGCTCTCGCCTAAAGGCTCGGACGCCTGAGTTTTCTTTAAAAAGAAAAAATGAATTCATTTATCTTTAACCCTTTGTGTTCTTGTTCACAGCTGGTACTTTTTGCAGTACAGGTTTTCCGGCAAACAATCCCGTATACATCAGCAAAATTCCCATCATGATAATCACACCGATATAAACCGACATCATCGACGGAACCAAGAATGCTCCAAGAATAATGGTTGAACGGGCGATTAAATCAGCCCCACTAAAAGAGACATTTGAAAAAGCGGAGTATGACCCGCGTTTATCATCCGGAATCATGTTCGATTGCTCGGTCTTTCGAATTGGTGAGTAAATCAGTTCGCCAACTGTTGCAATAAAATTAAATAAGACTAACAGATACCAAATGTTTGCCGAAGTGACCGTCACATAGCCAATCCCATAAAGCAAAAGTCCAACCAATAAACCTTTTTGCTTGCTGAAATGATTAACCATTCGATTTATAAAAAATGTCAAAAACACAACCAGCAATGTATTTTCGATATTGAGAATACTCAACATGCGAACCCCGTCAACCGTAAAACCGCCAAAATCAATCGGCTCAAATTCATTTGCTAACCGGACACCAATATAACTGCTCATCGAAAATTCTGCAGCAAAAATGAACATTGATCCGACTACCACTTTGACAAAAGGAGCATCCTTAATGGCAACTTTGTAATTGCTTAATACATCAAGAATAACATTATTATGCTGCTTTTTTAATTGCTTTACAGAAACATCTTGAAGCCACAACCAATAGGCAACAGGCAAACAAGATGATGTAAAAGTGAGAACGGCAAACAATTCGATTTGATGATTTACATAAAACATGCCGCCAAGAGCCGTCCCAATCGCCAGAGATAAATTGACTAGCCAATAATCAATCACATACACTGATTTTCGATTCTCGGGTGTTGTTGAATCAATTATGATTGCCTCCATTGCCGGACTCCCGAGCCGTGACACAACAATAAAAATAATATAACTAACTGCAAACAACCCAATCAACCGGTCACTTGGGAGTAAACTCAACGTCATCAAAAGGAACGTCATCGCACTTAAAGAAGAAGTAATCAGTAATACCTTTTTACGCGGAAAACGATCAGAAATATATCCCCCAATCAAGTTCACAATGAAACTAATAAAAACGGTCACAATTAAAAATGAACCGGCCCAAATTTTTCCTTTTTCTTTGGCAAAAAATAAGGCCATAAAGGGCATTACGGATGAGGAAACGGTTCGATTAAGAAATGAGGTAATTAATCGGACTTTAATATTTTGCGGATATTCGTGCCATTTCATTTGGAAGACCCCCTTATGTTTAGTATATTAAAATAGACATATATAAAAATAAATAGACAATATTAAATATTTTTGTCTACTTTTAGGTGGGAACAAAATGAATGAGTATTTATTTACACTATGGAAATCTATTGAATCAGGGCCGGTTCGAGTAGAGGATATGGCACAAATTTTACATTTAAGTCCAAAACAAACGGCTCGCTATATAAAAACATGGGAAAGGGAAGGTTGGCTTTCATTTACATCAGGACGTGGTCGCGGGAATGTATCGAAATTAACATGGTTGAAAAATGTTGAAGAAGTTTATGAACAAGAGTTAACTACAATGATTGAAGAGGAGCCGATTGAAAAAAGTAGCAAATATTTATTGATGGATTGGTCTCAGGAGCGAAAAACAAGGTTACTAAACCATTTTCAATCAAAGTTCGGATTCAAACAAACTGTCTATGAAATCGATCAACTCATCATTCCCCGCAAATATCCATTTCATTCTCTTCACCCGTTGGATGCCGTCCATGTACACCTGGCAAATTTGGTGGCAACGGTCTATAACCGGTTAGTGGCCATCGATGAAAGAGGAGGAGTGGAACCGGAAATTGCCCATAGTTGGAATATGACTCCAACAAAGCTTAGACTTTATTTAAAAAAAGATGTGAAATTTCATGACGGGTCTATTTTAACGGCGAATGATGTTGTCCAATGTTTAGAGAACATGAGAAAGCAACCTCAATATGCGAACCTTTGGCAACCGGTTGAACGAATTCGTGCCGTAACACCGCTTGTCATCGATATCGATACACCGAATGGTTGCAGCTATACCCTTCAGCTGTTGGGAACAATCATTGCCAGCATTTATAAAGAAACGGATCATGGATTAGTTGGAACAGGTCCTTTTTATGTTGCTGAAAATAGTGAGGTGAAAACAAAATTAATTGCTTTTAAAGAACATTTTCAGGAACGGCCGCTCCTTGACGAAATTGAATTTATCCAAGTACCGAAAGACTATGATTTCATCTATACTTCTAATTTGAAAAAAGAGCCCGAGTCTACTTTTGTCTTTAAAAGTCATTCCGGATTCGGTGTTGTTATAATGAACGCCAATCGAAATTCGGATATCAGCCGGCAAGAGGTACGCGATTACATTCATTCGGTTATTGCGGGGCATCGCCATGAAGTAACTGGTGTATATGAAAAAATGGTACCCAATCATGCGAGCTGCTTATCGCATAAGAAAGAGCCATACCCGATTCCTAAGGTAGAGCGACCTCGTTTTTACGCACCGCTGATCCTTATGCAACGGAAATGGAATGAACCGATGACAAACTGGTTGAAAGAGATTTTGGAAGAGGCAGGGGTTCCGATTGAAGTAAAGTGGCTGACCTTTGAGGAATCAGTATATGAAAAAACGAAACTGGAAGAAGTGGATCTCTATATTCACGGAGAAATTTTTGAAATGAACGAAACCTTTTCTCTTTACTATTTTTTAAAAAACGGATATTCGCCACTTGCCAATATTTTAAACAATGATCTCGAACTAAAAAAACATGTGGATAGGTATGTTCAGACGCCGTTTGAAAAGTGGGATGAGCTTCATGAACAAATGGAAAAATTGTTGATTGAAAAGTCGATTATGATTCCGCTGTATCATCAAAAAAAGGAAATTCCATTTTCAAATGATATCATGAATATCCAGATGAAGCATTTTGGCTATGTTGATTTTTCTAAGCTTTGGGTCCGTCCGGAAATATAATTCATGCATATACGATTGTATTATCTGACTTTTGTAGGATTTCTCCAATTCTTCCGGGAATCTACGAAATGAAGAGGCCATACCCTAATCGTTTATAAAAATCAGAAGAGGATAGGAAATGCATTTTGTAAAACCGCTGAAGAGTAACTTTTTTGGTGTTACAAATGGACGATTTAAAGACGCAATTTTTGTTTTCATATTTTTAAAATTTTCCAATTATGATAAACTAGTTATATATTGTCACTGGATTTAAAAAAAAATTTACACTAGATATTGTAATTGTGTTAATTTTCAGACATCATGTGTTTTGCTTAAATATGGCTTTTTGGGGCGAATCATATGGGCTTGCCTTAAATTTTTTCAAAAACATACCATGAACGCATAATATTTTGTGTCTTATCAATTGATACCGTGAAGTACTTATTGTCGTTTGAATATGGTATTGGGGGAAATAAATAAAAATGTTGAAAATAAAAGATATTGAAATTGGCGAAGGAATACCAAAAGTGATCATTCCGCTGATGGGAACAACGGATCAAGAATTACTTGAAGAATTGGAAGAAATTAAAGATTTGAAACCTGATATCATTGAATGGCGTGCAGATGCTTATTCAAAAGTTGAAGATTTAGCAGCAATAAAAAATCTACTTGAAAAAATGAGTACCCAACTGTTCAATATTCCGCTCATTTTTACGTTCCGTACGCATAAAGAGGGCGGGATGAAAGAAATTGCCGGAGACTATTATTTGAAACTATTAAAAACCGTTATCCAAACAAAAAGAGCAGATCTTGTTGATATTGAACTATCCAGCGGTGAAACAATTGTAAAAGAAGTGGTTGCTTTGGCTAAAGAAAATGGAGTTTATATGATTATTTCAAACCACGATTTCCAGCAAACGCCAACAAAGGATGAAATAATTCGCCGGCTTGAGACCATGCAATTGCTTGGTGGTCATATCTCAAAAATCGCCGTTATGCCGAAAAATGTTCAAGATATTCTTACCTTACTAGATGCTACGATTACGATGAAAAATAAGGATAGAGACCATCCGCTCATTACGATGGCCATGGGTCCCCTTGGATTAATCAGTCGTTTATCCGGAGAACTGTTCGGCTCAGCTTGTACGTTTGGAGCCGGTAGAACCGCTTCGGCACCGGGGCAAATTCCTGCCGATGATTTAAGACACGTATTGAACATCTTTCATAAATATTTTGAAGCAGGAAGGTATATTTAGCATTAAAAAGATGTGAGCTTATTTAACAAAAGAAAAGCAGTCAGGAAAGGATTTATCATGGAAAAAAGAATAATTATTACAGGATACGGTGTTGTCGCCAAAGAATTTTGTAAACTATTGTTGAGCCATTCCGATTCAATTAAAAATATGTACGGTTTCCATCCAAAAGTGACAGGTATTATTGGTACAAAAGGGATGCTTTATGAAGCAGAAGGGATCTCTTTGGACAAATTGATGAATTATGACGTTGGATCCAATGCACTTACTCAATATGCCGAGGAAAAAAATATTTTTTTAGTCCCTCCAAAATGGAATGGTGATGTCCTTGTTGAATGTACACCAACCGATATTAAGACCGGCGAGCCGGGATTATCGTACATACTAAATGCCATCGAAGCAGGAATGGCTATTGTTTCTGCTTCAAAAGGGGCGCTTGTTCATTCTTTTAAAAGAATAAAAGAAGCAGCTCGGAAAAAAGGGGTCAGTATGAAATTCAGTGGGGCAACCGCGGCTGCACTGCCGACCATGGATATTGGCGGGTATAGTTTGGCCGGCGCAACAATAACAAGGATTGAGGGAATTTTAAACGGGACCACAAACTTTATTTTGACTACCATGGCCGACAACAATCTATCATTCGATGAAGCTTTAAAAGTCGCTCAAATGAAAGGAATTGCCGAGAGGAACCCGAGTTTAGATGTGAAAGGCTATGATAGTGCAGGTAAAATTTTATTAATTACGAACGGGCTATTGGAAACGAGTTTTTCCTTAAACGATATCCAAATTGTGGGAATTGAACATGTCACAAAAGAGAAAATAAATGACGCACAGGAGAAGAATGAACGAATAAAATTATTGGCCAGTGTCATTTTAAAAAATGAACATCTTTCCCTAGAGGTGAGACCAAGAAACATTCCGCCTTCCAATCCTTTGTATTATGTAAATGGATCAAATAAAGGAATCGTCTTTGAAACGAAAGAAATGGGCACTGTTTGCATAACAGGCGGTGCATCACACCCGAGAGGTGCAGCGGCAGCAGTATTAAAAGATGTCATAAATTTATATCGGAGAGATTTGTAATTTGTATGTAACATGAAGAGTGTCTTTTGAACGTCGTAAATGGAAAGCGGGTAACTCTCTATTTTGTTGACGAGATACATTTTCGTCGACTTTTTTAGGCTAGAAAGTCTCAGTTTTACGGACGAAACCGACCTCCTCACCAATTAATTTGAGGCGAAAAATGCTCGTTTTTGACGACGCTCCTGATTCTCTTTACCATTTTTAGGTGAGAAATGCTTGTTTTCTACGACGAAACCGAAACTCGTCACCATTTTGCGGTGAGAATTACTCAAATTTGACGACGAACCCTCTTTGGGATACAAACCTCAAGTAAATATTCACCTTTCCTTGTTAAAAATTAATTGATAAAATTAATTGATAAAGATTGGAGATGATAGTTTTGGCGGAAACACACAGATTTACAAAAGGGGAGGAGATTGCAAATGCTGTCACTCACGGTATCGGAGCGTTATTAAGTATAGCAGCACTCGTCATCCTTATTGTTTCGTCATCAATAAACGGAACTGCAATTCATGTTGTGAGTTTTACGATTTTCGGGGCGACAATGGTTTTATTATATACATCATCTACGCTTGTTCACGCCCTTCCCCAAGGAAAAGCGAAAGATGTTTTCGAAATACTGGATCATTCATCCATATACTTGTTTATTGCCGGATCCTATACGCCCATTACATTACTTGTTATAAAAGGTGGTCTGGGTTGGACTTTGTTCGGTATTGTTTGGGGGCTTGCCATTGGCGGAATTGTTTTTAAATCTCTTTTCGTGAAAAAATTTTTATATACATCGACCATCCTTTATGTATTAATGGGTTGGCTTGTTGTCATCGGTTGGAAGCAAATTGTCGAAAATATGCCATTCAATGGTGTTGTATTACTTGTAATCGGCGGCGTTTTTTATACAATCGGAGCGATCTTTTATGTCTGGCGCGGATTTAAATTTCATCATATGATTTGGCATTTGTTCGTTATTGCTGGAACTGTCGCCCATTTCTTCTGTGTGTTGTTTTATCTACTGCCTTAAAACAAACCGCAGTCCTAAAAGTACTGGGACTGCGGTTTGTTTATTTTACATTGAAAGCGGATACAAAATAGGATAGAATAATAATAGATTGCTAGATAGAAAAATTATTGAAAGTGGGGACCTATGATGAAAGCCTTGCAAACGGTTTATGTGAATCACTTTACAAATGGAATTCTTGATCCAAATGAAGAGATGGAATATGTTGTAAAAGATGGAGGCCATATTATTGCGAATACAGCACCGGGATGTTGGGGACCAATGATTACACCTGCCTTAAAAGGTGGCCATGAAGTAACAAAACCTGTCTACGTTGAGGGAGCTGAGGTGGGGGATGCGATTGTTATTCGGATCAAATCCATTGAAGTAACATCCGTTGTTACTGCCTCCGGAAATGATAAACCAATGGAAGGAAGATTTAACGGAGATCCTTTTGTTGCCGCTAAATGTCCAAACTGTGGAACCGTCAATCCGGAAACGGTGATAAAAGGTATCGGTGAAAAAGCAGTTCACTGTAAACAATGTGATGCAGATATTACACCTTTTACATTCACACATGCGTATACCATTGCTTTTAATGAGAAAAAATCAATCGGTGTCACACTTGACCAACAAGCAGCTGAAAAAGTAGCTCAAGATGGTAAAAAGTATATGAATACACCGGAAAACTCAATTCAAAATCCAATTGTTACCTTTGCACCACATGATATGGTCGGAACTATTGCGCGTCTAAGACCGTTCTTAGGACAATTGGGTACAACTCCGGCAAGACCATTCCCGGATTCCCATAATGCAGGTGATTTCGGTCAATTTTTAATAGCCGCCCCTCATGATTATGGTATGACGAAAGAACAATTAGAAGACAGAACAGATGGACATATGGATATTAACCGAGTTCGTGCCGGCGCAATTGTCATTTGTCCGGTTAAAGTTCCGGGTGGCGGAGTTTATTTAGGTGATATGCATGCGATGCAAGGAAATGGAGAAATTGCTGGACATACTACTGATGTTGCAGGGATTGTTACTCTTCAAGTTGAAGTGTTAAAAGGAGCAAATATTGAAGGACCAATCATTCTCCCGGTAGAGGAAGACCTTCCTTATTTGGCAAAACCTTTCACGAAGGAGGAAAGAAAACAAGCGGAAATATTAGCGGAAAAATGGGGAATGGAAAAACTCGAAAAATCCTTACCAATCTCTTTTGTTGGTACAGGAGCGAATTTGAATGAGGCAACTACAAACGGAATGGAACGAGCTGCGAAGTTTTTCAATATCACTGTTCCGGAAGTAATGAACCGCTCTACAATAACCGGCAGCATTGATATCGGTCGTCACCCTGGTGTTGTTACAGTCACCTTCCTTGCTCCAAAAAAATATTTAAAGGAAAAAGGAATTTACGCCATTGTGAAGCAGCAATATAAATAATCATAGAAAGAGCGAGCCGTTTGATATTCAGACGGTTTTCTCTTTTTATAGAATAGTATTTGTGTATAATAATAAAAATTTAAATAAAAACCAAAAAATATTGACACTATTTTTTGATTTTAGTATATTTAAACTATCCTTCAAAAGATGATGTTGCCTACAATTTTCTGTCTTAGTAATTTCATTAATTAATTCACCTCATAATGTAAACGCTAACATACCTGTAACTATCATTGAGCCCTAGGTTATTGTTTTTGCAGAGATAATCTCTGCTACTAAAGAAAATACAACAGGAAAATCACAAAAGAATTGGTACTTTTTCAAACAAAAATGAAATCGCTATCATGAATAATTAAGGAGGAAATATGGTGAGTAAAACTGTAAACACCGTTCTAGGACCCGTCGATGCAAATAAGTTAGGAAAAACATTAATGCATGAACATTTCTTTTTTGGATATGCCGGCTACCATGGAAATTCTTTATATTCAGCGAAAAAAAACGACATTATTCGCATCGGTGTAGAAGTGGCAAATCGGGCAAAAGCACATGGAGTAACTACAATTGTCGATGCGACACCGAATGATTCAGGACGAGATCCCGAACTACTTAAGGAAATTTCTGAACAATCAGGTGTACATATTATTTTTGCAACCGGCTATTATTATGAGGGTGAAGGTGCACCTGCTTACTTTAAATTTAAACAAGGGCTTGGAATTGCAGAAGAGGAAATCTATGAAATGTTCATGAGTGAAATTCTAAACGGTGTTGGTAAAACTGGTCTGAAACCAGGAGTTATCAAACTAGGTTCTAGTAAAGATAGAATAACAGATTATGAACAAATGTTTTTCAGGGCAGCAGCTAGAGTTCAAAAGGAAACTGGCATCTCAATTATTACCCATACACAAGAAGGGACAATGGGACCTGAACAAGCAGAATTACTAATTTCAGAAGGAGTAGATCCGAAGCGAATTCTTATTGGCCATATGTGTGGGAATACCGATATCAGTTATCATCTTCGTACGCTAGAGCAAGGTGTATATGTCGGTTTTGACCGCTTCGGTATTCAAAAATTTGTCGGTGCCCCAATGGATCGAGAGCGAATTGGAACGTTAATCGGTTTGATTGGTTTAGGATACGAAAATCAATTAATTATGTCTCACGATACCGTTAATGTTTGGTTAGGGAAACCACCTGAGTTTCCTGAGGCCATGATTGGTTTGGTGGAAAATTGGCATGTAGGGCATATCTTTGAAAATATTATTCCGGCATTAAAACGTGGTGGTGTTACGGACGAGCAAATTGAAACGATTCTGGTAAAAAACCCGCAAGCTATTTTTGGCGGTGAGTCAAGCAAAAATCGAACAAAAGATGAAATTGAAAAGGTCGTCCGTTAAATAATAATCATCAATTAGAGGGGGATAAGTACATGAAAGCTGCACAAATAGTAGAATTGAAAAAGCCATTGCTTGTAGGGCAGGTTCCTGATCCGACGCCGGGAGTCCATGATGTGATTGTAAAAGTAGAGGCAAGTGGTGTATGTCGTAGTGATTGGCATGCATGGATGGGAGATATGGGGTGGCTTGGTATAAAGCCTGAACTACCGATTATTCCTGGACATGAAATGGGAGGCGTTGTTGTTGAAGTTGGGAAAGAAATCAAGAATTTCAAGCCGGGCGATCGTGTGACGACACCGTTTCATGAATCCTGTGCCCATTGTTCCTACTGTCTAAGCGGCAGGTCCAATCTATGTGAACATGTTAGAGTGCATGGAATGGTCAATGACGGGGCTTATGCAGAATATATTCGCATCCCACAAGGTGATTTTAATTTGGTTCATCTCCCTGATGAAGTTGATGCGATAACGGCTGCTGCCATTGGCTGTCGCTATATGACCGGATTCCACGGTGTCGTCAAAACAAATATACGTCCCGGTGATTGGCTTGTTGTTAATGGTTCCGGTGGGGTCGGATTATCCGCTATTCAAGTCGCCAACGCTTTAGGTGCACAAGTTATTGCAGTAGATATTGATGATAAAAAGCTTGAAATGGCTCAAAAAGAGGGAGCAGTAGTCACAATTAATGCTCGTAAGGAAGTTGTCCCCAAAGCTGTGCAGGAAATCACAAAAGGCGGTGCCCATGCTTCCATTGATGCACTTGGTATAAAAGAAACTATTGTAAATTCCATTTTATCGCTTAGAAAGGGTGGTCGCCATGTCCAAATCGGACTTACAACCAGCAGTGAATCAGGAGTTGTCGACATACCCATTGATATGGTGACAATGATGGAATTGGAAGTGGTTGGAAGCCTGGGGAATCCCCGCACCGAATATGATGGATTATTGCGACTGATCGCCCGTGGGAAATTAAATCCAAAATCACTTGTATCTCGTGAAATTTCTCTAAATGATGTAACAGATGTATTTAACGACATGTCAAATTATCAAACATATGGATTTAATATCATAACTGATTTTAGTTAAACTTGTTATTTGAAGGTGTTGGCTATAATAGTAGTAAACTCTTATTATCTAGGAAATACAACAAGCTGATTTCAATAAAGTGAAACTTCTATCCGTGGGGGGTTCTTCATCTCCACCTATCTTCTTTGTAATCTCGAAAATCTTTAGGTGACTCGCCATTAAGGTGGGATAAAAAATGAACTGTCCAAAAATCCTGTGTATCTGGTAATGCTCAAAGGGATGCGTTTGGACAGTTTTCTATTTTCAAGGATTTATTGGTCTAACTGATTATTAGACCGTATGTTTATTAAATTTCCAATTGCATCATGATATTGATCCCTGACATAATGGAATTCATTTGTGATTTCTTCTTTATGTCGAACCGTCCCCATATCATCATGAATCCGGTAGTTTGTTAGGGTCATTGGGAAATAATGAATGGGATATTGTAAAGCGACCCGAAGCCAATATTCATAGTCTTGTGCGTATTTTAGTTGTTCATTAAAAAGTCCAACAGTTTCTACAACTTTTTTCGAAAACATCACCGTACAGCCATTAATTGGATTATAATTTTGCAATAATTTCAGGAGCTCTAAATCATTGTTGAAATGAAGACCGGCATTGTATTTAATAATTTCGCTGTTTTTATTCATTGTATTAAAATTTGTACAGCTAAGAAATGCATTTTTTCTTTGCATAAAGTTCAGTTGATGCCGGACTTTATCGGGATGAATTGTATCATCAGAACTTAACCACACGAAATAATCGCTCTTTGCCTGTTTAATTCCAAAATTCATTGCCGAAGCGACTCCGTTATTTTCTTTTTCCAAATACGTAATTCTTGATAGATAAGAGGATATGCGTTCTTTATACATGGTTGAGCCGTCATCGATAACAATCACTTCTATATGAGGGTAGCTTTGAGCTAATGCACTCTGAACCGCTTGCCCAACATAGGGACAATTATAAAACGGAATCAATATACTGACGGTCTCATTCCTTTCTACCAAATAATCACTCCCTTTCCGTTCATGTTTCTCATATTAAAATATTCCGATAAAAGAATAAAGCGTGGGCTGACACAATCATTACACCATTCAAGTTTTTCGGCATATGGTGATATAAGGCATATTTGTAAAAAACAGGAGAGGATACAATGAAAATACTTTTCGTTTATTATGTGCCGAGTGGGGGGGTTGAAACATTAAATCGTCAAAGAAGCCTGGCACTGAAAAAGATTGGAATGAATTGTCATTTCCTTTACTATGAAAATAGACGGGATTTACTAAATGATCATGCGGCCCCTGTCTTCATTACAAATAACGATCAGGAAATAAAACAAATATTGGAGACAGGCAAATATCAAGCCATTGTCATTACGTCCGACTTTCAAGCATTACCAAGATTTCAATCGCTCGGGTATCAAGGAAAAATGATTATCGAAGTACAAGGTTACGGCCCCAAACACGTCGCCCGGAAAGTGTTTCAAAGTGTCGTTCCGCTCGTAACCCGGTATGCTGATGGCTTGTTAAATCCGAAAACCCCACATATTGAACAGCTATTTCATGAATTATTTCCGACCGTACCGAAATTCCAATTTAATAATTGCTTTGATACGACGAAATTTTCTTACCAAAAGACAACCGGCCATCCCCATCCGATTGTCGCTTGGATCGGCCGGATTGAGGACAATAAAAATTGGCGGGAATTTCTTTTTATTGGTGCAAAGTTAATTGAGAAGGTTAATCCGAACATTCAATTATATATGTTCGAGGATCCTACGTTAAGTACACAAAGGGAACGGCAAAAATTTGAAGCAACAATAAGCCGGTTGAATTTGCAAAATCATGTAACTTTGCATGCGAATGTTCCGAATGGAAATATGGCAGAATATTATTCTCGTATAGGAGACTCCGGCGGTTTTCTTTGTTCAACATCAAAAGTGGAAGGAGCCCCATACGCCATTCTTGAAGCTTTGAGTTGTAAATGTCCAATCCTTACGACCGATTCTGATGGCGTAAGAAGTTCAATTATCCATAACGAGACCGGTAAATATTATACAATCGGCAATATTTCTGAAGCAGTTACTCAAGCGGTCGAATTAATGAGCAATACTGAGATTCGTGAACATATCCGTTCAAAAGGTTATGAACATGTGAAAGTGAATTTTAGTCCTGAACTCTATGGAAAACATTTCCGGAATATGCTTCAAGCTATTGGTGTTAATTGAATGATATTGAACAAGGATCTTGCAGGATCTCACCGGGTCCTATGTTACTTCTTTAATTTTTTATAGCCATATACTTCAAAATCGTTGGAAAACACGGTATTGACCAACTGAATGGCCTCTTTGTCATAAAAACTTTTATAAGTTGGAAATTTGCCTGTAGTAATAAAGGTGGATTCTGATATTTCTTTATCGGCAAAGTTTCCTTTTAGCTTCATTGCTGGAGATAGGTGATGAGTTGATTTTGATAATTCAAGCAGATTTGAGCTTTTCAGTTTATATTTGTCTTCGATTTGTTTTATTTGCTTCTGGAAAGTTTCAAGATATATATACTGATCAACAAATTCTTCTTCCCCAGGTTCATATTGTGGGGCAAAATGGCTGTCATAACCTTCAGCCGTTTTGATATATTGTAAAAATTGCTTGAATGTAATGCCTTTCGTACTGTTTTTATCATGATAAAAAAATTCGCGGATTTTTTCCCATTCTTTTTCCCAATGTTGATTTCCTTTCGATGTGGCAAGGATTAAAAATTGGCTGACTGCTCTTTTATACGGGTTGCGAACAAGTTTCAATGTATCTTTTTTTTTCGTCAAAAGATGGTCTATTACATCCTGCATATAAGTCGGTTTCTGCTTATAGACTTCATTCTCATAAAAATGTACCCAAGGATTGTAGTCAATAGCTTCCTCAAGCAGATCGACTTGAAAGAAAAACCATTTTAAGAAAGTAGTACATCCGCTTTTTTGACTCCAGAATAAAATAATTGGAAAATTAGGGTGAAAATGTGGCAAACGTTTTTTTACTACATTTTCCACTCTAACTTCTTTACTTTGCACTGTGTGTCACTTCCTTTTGAAAATTATTTTCAATATGCTTTCTATTTAATCTATGCTTAAGCTAGTATTTTGCAAGGGACGGGTACATAGAAAATCTGTAATTTGAAAGAAAGAAACTCCGAGGCCACTGAAAAACAATTCGAATAAGTCCACTTACACAATATATAGAAGGATAGGCCACAAAAATACATGTTAAGAAAGTAATCTTATTATTATTTAGCACTTCTACGGTCTTGAAATTCCATGTTGGTCATACCGATTTCTTTTCCTCTTGAATATGATACTTTAAGGACAGCCAAAAGTTTATGGAAAAGTAATGAGGTGGAACGTAATATGAAAATTTTGCTTGCGACCTTCTGGGAAATTCCTCATACAGGAGGGGTATGGAAGTATATGCAACAATTGAAAGAAAGACTGGAATCACTCGGTCATGAAGTTGATCTTTTCGGTTACGGGGATCAAGGGAATTTTGTTTATATCTATAATAAAAATCAAAAAGTAAATAAACGTTTTTTTCTAGGTGAAATTAAACAAGCTTTTCCGGCAATGGTGTTGGATTCTGTCATTCATTATTATGAAGAACGCATGTATTTTTATGAACTTGCGGCAAAAATACTTGGAATCGGAAATTATGATTTAATCCATTGCCAAGATGTGTTCTCTGCCGTTATTTTCAATCGAATTCGTGCAAAACATACTGCATTGGTGGCCACACTGCACGGATGTGTTGCCCATGAAATTTTAGAAGCGTATTATCGTTCAAAGAATCCGGTTTCTTCCCACGGTGACAGTTATTTTGGAAATCTAGAATTTAATGGCGCAACGGCCGGTGAAATAACGATTATCGCCAATAACTGGATGAAAAATATTTTAGTTGAAGAATATAATGTCCCCGTTTCACAACTTAAAATTCATCACTATGGCTATGATATCGAGACTTTTTTGGAGCAAATGAATCATCCATCACCAATCCAAAAACCAGTCACACAAAAGGTAATCATCTATACCGGAAGACTTTCTGAGATGAAAGGAGTCCATCATTTGATTGGTGCATTAGCTCGACTGAAAAAGAAGAGACATGATTGGGTTTGTTGGATCGTCGGGGATGGTCCGCAAGATCAAGTGTTACAAAAACAAGTAGCGTTACTTGGGCTGGACAATGAGGTGTCTTTTTTCGGAAAAAGAAAGGATATACCATATCTATTATCACTCGCCGATATCCTCGTTCTCCCGACATTAATCGATAATCAGCCATTATCTGTTATCGAAGCACAACTTGCCGGGAAAGCGGTAATTGCCAGCAATGTCGGTGGTGTGCCGGAAATGATTGAACATGGGATGACCGGTGTCTTAACGCCACCCGGTGATGAGGAAATGCTTGCTGTCCATATCGATTATTTACTGGAACATGAGCCGTATCTTGCTAATTTAGGTAAAAGGGCAAAAGATTGGGCACTGACACATTGGTCTTTAAATCAAGCGATTGAAAAAATAGTAAATATTTATGAACAGGCAATTTTTTTACGAAAAACCGAAATTGACGAAGCGAACAAAAATTAAAGGCTATTTTGGTCAAATGCTATATACGAAAAATCAGAGCGAACATAATATAAATTTAAAAGATGTGAGGTGGGTAATCACAAATTAGAAATTATTTGATTAAGTAAAATCTTGAACGAATCGGACACATGGGGCAGTTCATACTCCACCTATCTTCTTTGTAAACTCGAAAACCCTGAGGTGGAGGTCTTTACTACGCCCGAGGTTGGATAAAGGAGAATGACAAGTTTTGCATAAATTAAAGGGTATGTATGATTCCATTTTCAGTTTAGGGCATCTTTGCTTAGCCGCCATGCAAATGCGGAAGTTTCAGTTACGTCCGTTTTCGGGTGTGCTGGATTGGGTTGGTTCCCCACAATTATCAAAAGTCAATTTGCTGATTAAAAACCGTTTTTCCGATTTTTTGAATATCAATCATTTAAAACCCTATCGCTATCTCTCACCTACAGATTTATATGTTCATGACTTTGTTTATGATATTGGCTTTAACCATGATTTTAAAACCGATAAAAACACATTAACTCATTTAGGCGGGTATGCGGAAGTAAAAGCAAAATATGACAGAAGAATTAATCGGTTTCTTGAAAAAATGAATACGAGTAAGCGAATTTTATTCATCCGAACTGAAGCAAATGAAGCAAAATTTGAAGATGTAAAAGAATTGGAGACGATTTTGTCCAATATGGTAGCCGGAGATTTTCACATTCTATTAGTCCACCATAAAAACATCAGTCATATGATTGAAAAGCCGTATCCGCTTTCCTCAGTAACTCTTGTTGAACTGCCAAATAAAGAAATTTGGGATGAAAATGATCCATATTGGGCAAAAATTTTCCAAGGTGTTTCCTTAATGAAGTAACTCATTGGTCTCCCCTTAAAGCGGGATTAAGTGAGACTTCCAGCAGTGGGGTTTTCTTCACCCTCATTGATGGGTAGCTGAACCAATCGGGCACTTATCTTTCTCCCTTTACATCTTTGATTTTCCTTTAGTCACATGAGGAAGATTTAGTGACCGTTCGTGCGGGATAAAGACATTGGAGAGGAGCCATAGAATGAAAGTTTTAGTTACGGGTGGAGCAGGTTTTATCGGATCATATCTCGTTGATCAACTCGTTAAGTTAGAATATGACGTACATGTAATCGATAATTTTTCTACGGGAAAACGGGGTTTTTTATCGCCACTTGCACATTTGTATGAATTTGATATATGCGGAATCGAAACGAGACAATGGATTCAAGAAGAAAAACCGGATGTGATTTTTCATTTAGCCGCACAAGCCGATGTTTCAAAATCGATGAATAAACCTAGAGTGGATGCCGATACGAATATTAACGGGACAATCAATATTTTAGAAGCTTGTCGTAATCACGATATAAAAAAACTTATATTTTCTTCCACTTCAGCGGTATATGGAAACATTGTGAGAGATCGAATAAGTGAAAAGGACTTGGCTGAACCCGTTTCTTTTTATGGATTATCGAAACGTACGGCAGAAACATATATTCAATTGTTTTCGCAACTTTACGATATTCCTTTTACGATTCTTCGTTACGGAAATGTGTATGGACCACGGCAAACCGTGAAAGGAGAAGGAGGTGTCATTGCTGTATTCCTTGATCAATTAAAGAAGCAAAAACCATTAAATATTCATGGTGATGGAGAACAAACAAGAGATTTCATTTTTGTTAAGGACATTGTTCAAGCGAATCTGGCCGCCATTGAACGGGGAAATCGGGATATTTTTAATATAAGCACAGCTCAAAGTACATCCGTCAACCAAATTGTAAACATACTCAGGCAATTACACAAGCAACCGGTGTTGGTTCGCTATTCCGCAGCGAGAAAAGGAGATATCCAGGATAGTTGTCTGGATAATCAAAAAGCAAAAAAATGGCTTGAATGGAGACCAAGAATAGATATTCATAGCGGATTAGCGGAAACATACCAATACGTTTTTAGCTAACGATTTGAGGACCGTTGTATTGTAATCCCCCTAAAAAAACGATTTCAACATTTGGATTTCAACATTTCAATAAAAAACTTGGGCGTCAAAATGTTTAGGCGACTCGTGATGTGATATTAAATTTTTTTGGCTGCGGTATATTGGATCGCAGCTTTTTTCTTGTGCCCTTATACGTAAGTCCAAAATTTCCATCTGCGTCGAATTCGCACCTTTGCTGAAAATTTATACTTACCATATAAAATAAATTTTCAAAATCCACTTAAAAAATAGTTGACAGGTCGGAATAGTATGATTAAAATATAACTCAATAAAATACCCTATAACATTTTTTTATACGCTGAATATAATACATAGAAAATTTTAAAGCCGTAAGTAGCTAAATAGGTATTGTGGGGCAAATGAAGGAGGAAACAAGGATGAGCAAATTAATTGTGTTTGCAATTGTCGGCTTTTTCGCACAACTGATTGACGGAGCGTTAGGAATGGCTTATGGTGTCACTTCGACAACTTTGTTATTGGCCTTTAGTGTGAATCCTGCGGCGGCATCCGCATCTGTGCATTTAGCTGAATTGGTGACGACTGCCGCATCGGGCGCTTCTCATATTAAATTTGGCAATGTCGATAAAAAGATGGTTTTTCGCCTGATTATCCCGGGAGCAATTGGAGCTTTTTTAGGTGCAACATTTTTAAGTAATTTACCCGGTGATGTCATTAAGCCATATGTTTCATTATTTTTATTACTATTAGGCGTATATATTCTAATTCGTTTTCTATTTATCTATAAAAAAATGGAAGAACAGAAAAATGTTCAGTTGTCCTATAAGCAATCCATCCCTCTAGGTTTTATCGGCGGATTTTTTGATGCAACCGGCGGCGGTGGCTGGGGACCAATCACAACACCAGTCTTACTTTCTAAAAAAGGAATGAGTGCGAGAAAAGCTGTCGGTACGGTGGATACAAGCGAATTTGTCATCGCCTTATCCGCTTCATTAGGTTTTTTCCTATCTCTCGGTTCAGAACTGATTGAATGGGTGTGGGTGATTGCGCTAATGATCGGAGGCGTTTTGGCGGCACCACTGGCAGCATGGCTTGTGCGTGTTGTCCCTACACAAATAATGGGTGCTTTAGTAGGCGGATTTATTGTTTTAACAAATGCGAGAACAATCTTTTCCACTTGGATATCCGATGATTCGATTTATCCGGTTTTATACGGTTTGATTATCGTAACTTGGATTGCGGCGGTTGGATATGCCATATATAAATATAACCTGGACAGAAAAGCTTCCGAAGCAGATTTACCTTTGGATGTCGAGGCGTAATGGATCAACCTGTTCAATTACCTTAACCGCGACAAAGGGATCACCCGCAATTCTCTAAATTAGTTAATCAAATTCTAAATAGAATTTTGGGAAAAAGAGAAAATGCTGTATATAATGCAGAACGTACAGTTAACTTATGAAAAATATAAAAGAAAATTAACGTTATCCTAATAATGATTGCCCGGTTCTGCTATAATTTAAGTAGAAGATAGGCGAGAGGTAGGGCGAATTTCGTGAATATCGACAGTTTACGGTTGTTTTGTTTGGTAGTTGAGGAGGGAAGTATTAGTCAAGCGGCACGGTTGAGTGGCTTATCTCAGCCGGCCGTAACAAAACAAATGCATCAATTGGAAAATACGTATGGAACGCTTTTGTTTGATCGGACTGACGGGAAACTAAAATTAACTAGTGCC
Organism: Caldibacillus sp. 210928-DFI.2.18; assembly: GCF_020554505.1. NCBI lineage: Bacteria > Bacillati > Bacillota > Bacilli > Caryophanales > Bacillaceae > Caldibacillus > Caldibacillus sp. 210928-DFI.2.18. Next base: position 8,302 of record NZ_JAJCHL010000028.1, on the reverse strand, counting down.
GGGAAAACCCTGTATCCGTACGCAAAAGAAATTGTAAAAGACTACAACCGTTCAAAAGAAACCATCCAGCAACTCATCGGGAATGACGATAGGAAACTTCATGTTGGTGCATCATTAACGATTGGGGAATATTTTTTACCTAAAATTCTCGGAGTTTTCAAACGAAATCATCCATCCGTAAGATTATTGCTGGAAATCGGAAATTCACCGAATATTCTCGAGAAACTTTCTAATGATGTTATTGATATTGCTTTTGTTGAAGGGGTAGTTGAAAACAAACATTTTACAGTGGAAAAATTTGCGGACGATGAACTGATCTTAGTTTGTCCAACCGGCCACCCATGGACGAAAAGACAATATATTGATATTGAAGAATTAGCGAAGGAACATATGATCTGGCGTGAATCAACTTCCGGAACAAGATTAATCGTGGAACAAGCATTGAAAGAATTTGGAGTACTGAATAAAATTCAAAGTTATATGGAGCTCGGCAGTACCCAAGCGATTAAAAGTGCGGTTGAAGCAGGATTAGGAATTAGCATCTTACCGAGAATTACAGTGGAAAAAGAACTGCAACATGATGAACTTGCAGAAGTAAAAATAAAAGACATTCATATTCACAGAAATTTATGGATGGTACAAAAACCGCAGCGCTTTTTAAGGAAAAACGTAGATACATTAATACACTTTTTTTCCAACATACTATAAAACTTAGTGAAAGGAGAGGAAATGCATGGCAGAAATTACCACAGGAATTCTTCAAAATGGTGAGCCGTTTATTGTCAGAACATTGACGGTGGATGATTTAGATACGATGAGTCAATTACAATCAAAAGTAATTGACCACTTACCTCGTTCGGAGTTTTTAGAACCTACGAGTAAAGAACAATTCATCGACATTTTCCAAAAAGAGGGAATCGTGCTTGGTGTATTTGTCCAAGACCGTCTTGTCGCCTTTCGAATCTTTTCTTTACCGGATTCGCTTGAAGAAAAGATTGCCCTAGAGGTGGGAATCTTGAAAGAAGAATTGCCAATCACGCTCTTTTCGGTAGTTACTAATGTTGATCCGGATTATCGCGGGTCGGGATTACAAAAGTTATTAGGGGAAAAAATAATGGAAACAATTGATCGAAACCGCTTCCGTTATGTTTTATCTACGGTTGCTCCATTCAATATTCCAAGTTTAAAAGATAAATTTTTTCTCGGTTTTTCCATCGTAGATTTAAAAGAGCAATATAACGGAAAACTGCGCTATACATTTTTTAAAGATTTTCAAAAGGAATCGGTTGAATTTGAACTTGTGGATTTTTCCGTCAATATGTCCGATTACGGAAGACAGAAGGAGTTATTCCAGCTCGGATATTTCGGTACGGGAATTTTTTACCAAAATGACGAATGGATGGTACAGTTTGGAGTGAAAAAGAAATAATTTTTTGATGCAAAAAAATAGTCTGTAGGGCAGTATTCTTACAGACTTAATATTGGATAATTATTCCATTGTTCCGGTACTTTTAATATTTACGTCCATATCGATAGTGAATTTTGCCTGTGGATATAAGTTTCGCCATTCTTTATACATATCACCCGTATGAAGATGAGTTGCTTTATAACGTAAACCAAATCCAAGCGGGTCAACATTTTGCTTTTGCAAATAGGTCAATAATTCTAGGATCAATTTTTTGGCAACCTTACTTGATTCTTTCCCATACTCTTCAAGAAGGTCCGATTCCGTATACTTAGATGCTTCTTCAAGAATGCCTTGATGGCGAATTTTATATTTTATAATCGGTCGTTGATTATTTTCACTGTTAATTTTATAGGAAATACTCGTTGAATGAATAAATACCCCATATTTAAATTTACCATTTTTCTCCTTTATCTGTGCATTAAATCTTTCAATATTTCCTCGTAATATATTATATACCATCGTTTGTTGCGGATTTAACTCGACAAACTTTCCGTCTCCGATAACAAGAGCACGATGGACAACAAATCTTTTTTCTTTCTTATCAATTTTTATAATCGGCAAAACAGGGTCAATGCCGGTTTCAATTTGCTGTCTCCTGAAATCGAACAAATACTTCGGAGTGATATAAGGTGACTGAACTGATGTTCTGTTAAAGAAATTAAATAATGGTGCTGTTACAGATGATTGTGATTTTGGTTCCATTTTGAGTATATCCTTGGCTCTTTTTTCGGCAATACCAATCCAGGATACTAATTGAATATCTCGTCTCCGATGGAAAAAATCTGTCACATTTCCCAAGTTTCGATCTAATAAATTTTTACTTACGATAATTACTTTTGTATGAGAAAAATCCATATCCTTATCAATGGTAGCTCTTATTAATGCTAATGCTTCTGATATACTCACGCCCTTTTCCGAAAAAAACGCATATTTTACCCCCTCTTGTTTTATATTCCCTGAAGGAACAACTACCTTTATTGTAATTTGATATGGCTTCTTCGTGTCACCGGAATCATCCACTGCAATCGCTGAGACAAACGCTCTTTTGTCAATATCACGAAAGGCACATCCTGATAGAAACGAAATACTCATGAAAAGGATGAAAAGAAAGCGAACAAATTTAAATTGCTTATTCATTATCTTGCTCTCCTTTTTAAATATTGGAAAAGCAGTATCATTGGAAAAAAGAAAAACGGTAACAAGTTATTAAAGAACCTGGAAACTGCTAACAACCAATATTCGTTAAACACGTTAATCAAATATATACTAATTACCCAAAACGCCCCTATAATTAACACGATTATCCAATTTTTTTGTTTAGAAGTAATTTTCTTCGTGCTTATCAATTTTTTTGTAATTTGAACGACAACATGCCAATGAACAAGAATACTTAAAAATGTAGTAAAAATAGAAACGGTTAACATAACATAAAGTACCCGTTCGATAATTCCAAGTGGCATGATAAGTGTATCTGTAGCAATCATCATTGGATGAGGAATTTTATCAATATTTTCATAACCGAGTAGTCCAATCGGAATGAAAAAGCTAACGAGCAATGTTCCAAGGCAAAGTAATAAAGCAATCAGATAATCTTTCCAAGTAAATGTAAAGTCATGTTGCTGAAACTGATTGTTAAAAATAATTAAGTTCGTTATTCCTAAATATACGTACAGTGAATTAGCAATTGCTGAGAAACTAGGAAAATGATTAATATGCATGACTGCTTCCTTAACATAATCAAGTTCAAATTCGTTACTTGTTATTGCTTTAAGTAGAAGAAGAATTAAAAATGGAAACGTAATCAATAATACAATTTCGAGCGTATAAAGTATACTTTTGGTCCGCAAAAGAATGCCGTATGTAATGAATGTCAAAAAGATAATGATCATAAAAACAGTAGGTATTTCAGGTGTCAGAAATCTTTTTAATATAAAAACAAACGAAATTAGCGAAACTAAACCGGCAATAAACCACACAACGGAAATTATCCCAAGGACAATGAATGATAGCCATTTCGGAAAATATGCCAAGAGCAGGTCAGGCAAGTCTTTTCCCGGTACAGTTTGGAAAAAACGTATGAACCCAAATAAAATAATGAACCCCAAAAATACCGATAGAACCATAGCGAGAAGTGAGCCTTGTTCTTTTAAATTAAGTAAAATTTTATGACCTTCAGATATGCTATATCCTAACATGTTAACGATGATGAGATAATAAACATATCGTTTCATGATTTGACACCTTTTGTTTCAACTTTTTTCCGTTGTATAAATAATTTTAAATAAGGTTCACCAAAACTTTCCAAATTAGTTAAATAGAGAACAAATGCTAGAAAAGATAAAATTAAACCGGTAATGCCGGCAATTGTCCCAAAAAACAATAAAACATAACGAATGAGTCGGATGGCAAAACTCATTTCATTAATCGGTATAGCAAAGGTCGCAATCGCAACGGCAGAAACAATGATAACCATAATGTTGGAGGTAAGAGCAGCTTCTGTGGCTGCAGTACCTAATATTAGACCGCCAACCGTTGTTGCTGTTCCACTGATTGCTCTGGGCAAACGAATACTCGCCTCAGTCAATAATTCCATAAAGACGAGGAGGAACAATACCTCAATAAAAGAAGGAAATGGAACACCGACCCGACTGCCTGCAACAGAAAAGGCCAATTCTGAGCGCAAAATTTCAGGGTTATAGGAGGTAACTGCTACATAAACGCCCGGTAACAGTAAACAAATAAATAAACCAAAATAACGAAGTACCTTTAAAAATTTTGAAATTCCAAACGGTAAATACTTATCATCCATCGATGTCATAAAGTCAAAGAATACAGAAGGTGCAATAATTGCATTAGGGGTTCCGTCTAAAATTAAGACCACTTTTCCGCCAGCGATATTTTGGATGACCCGATCTGATCTTTCTGTTATCATCATAATCGGCATAAATGTCCATTTTTTGTCATTCAAAAGTCGCTGTAATTCTGAACTGGATAAAATAACAGAGCGATTCAAATTTTTCACTTTCTCTTGTAAATTTTTCAGTACCGAATCGTTGACATTTTCTTGATCATATAATATAGCCAATGTTTGATTATTACTTGTTCCAATTTGATGCGTTTCAATCTTTAATGAAATATTATGATAACGATGTCGAATGATATTTAAATTCGTTTGGATATCTTCACTTAAGCCTAATTCCGGTCCCTGAATTGTTGGCTCGATATTTGTTTCCAATACCAAATTAGTTGTTATTTTTTTTAAATCAAGTAAATAATTTTGTTCTTGTGTTTGAACAAGTACACTTCCTCTGCTTAATTGCGACAGTACTTTCTCGTTCGTTTCGATTTTGTTATTTTGTGGAAGAGAAGCTATGTAAGAATCAAATAGTTGTATTGAACCCATTTCAAAAAAAGGTTTGATGATATAATTTTGTATTTGGTCATTATCAACGACGGTTTTTAAATAAAGAAGGTGGACTGTTATATTGTCGGTTTGTAATTTTTGATTGATAATATCAAAACTTGGTTCCAGCTTTTCGGCCAATAAGTCAATCAAATTTGTTTGACTCGTAGTTTTTTTCTTTTTGGTTTGCAATCTATCCCTCCTCATTTATAAAGTGACTATCGGTGGGGCAAGCCCTTCTGATAAGTAGTTGAACCAATTGGGCACATACGGGCACTTATCTTCCACCATTGCAACGTAAAATATTTATTAAAGGTAAAAGAGGAAGATTTAATGCCCGTTCGTGCGGGATAAAGTGAAAATTCCATCAGTGGGGGGTTCTGCATCTCCCACTGGTGATTAGTTGAAGCAATCAGACCTATACGGGCAGTTGATTCTATCCCCCATCTTCTTTGTAAAGTTGAAAAATTCGGAGGTGGGGGTCTACTGTACGTTAAGGTGGAATAAAGGGTATGATGGGGATAGTTTATACAAAAATGCACAATTTATACAGAAAATGGGAAACGTGATGGGGAGAGTGATTGTCTGGCAAATATAAACTTTGTTAAACATTAAAAGAGAAGGTGTTCGGGCGAACCTTCTTCATTAGCAACTAACATCTGGATTTCTAAGCTTGAACACTTTTTACTTTTCTATGATGATGACTAAATACTTTATCTAAGAATGTTGCAAAAAGTGATGCCAATATTTGTTGGAAAAGCATGCCGACAACAACTGGCAGAACGACAGCTGACGGAAAATAAGAAAGGGCGATAACAGCACCGGCACTAATATTGCGCATACCACCTAAAAACGTAAAAGCGGTAATTGTTTCATGATCATATTTTAACAATCGACTGATAAGGTAAGCGAAAAAATAACCCGACATTGCGATAAAAAATGCCGTACAAATAATAATAATTAACTTTAAATCAATATTTTTAAAATATGGTGCTACTTCTGAACTGTTTAGCATAACAACTAATCCAAGAAATAGTTTGGAAATGGGGGCGAGTCTCGGCTTCCAAACTGTGCTCATTTTACCATTTGTCATCTGATTAAGTACCATCCCAAAAATGGACGGCAAAACAATCATAAAAAACAATCCCGAAATCATGCTTGAGATATCCATTTCAATATTTTTCCCAACAAAATTAGATAAACTAAGAGGGACGATAAAAGGTGAAAGCAATGAATCAATTAAGATTAGCGCTAACGATAATGCAGTATTCCCTTGTTTCATGGCCGTCCAAATAAAACTCGTGATGGCAGTCGGAATCACCATGCCGAGGATAAGACCGGTAATGGTAAAAATATCGTCGGAAAATACGATATGTCCGACCGACCACGCCCAAAACGGCATAACTATATGAAGAAATAAAAGCAAAATAATAACGGGGAGCGGGTGAAGAACAGCTCCTTTGATGGCTCGAAAATTCATACTGAGACTACCTTCAAAGGTCATAAAAGCAAATAACCAAGGGACAAGAAAAGTATAATCTTGCAGAATACTAGAAAATAAGACGCCTAACACAACACTTGTCGGTGTAATAAACGGCATCATCCGTTCAAGTATACGATTGATTTGTTGTAACATTTGAACCGTCTCCTCATAAAATTTCAGCCTGTCAATGAAGACAATCCGACTAGATACAAAACTAATTATTCCGATTAGATTCAATGAAATTTATTATAACAGTTCAAGTCAAAATTTCAATGGGAAAAGGGACAGTTCTTAATAAATGATAGTATTATTTTCCAACAAGGCTACCAATACGATAGAATTGGATATTTATAGAATATAAGTTCACAAAAACAAAACAGGAATGAAATCCATTCCCGTTATAAGTGATTTGTATACGACTACTCACGATTTTAACATTGAAATTAAGATTTTTTCTCCTTTGATTTAATCTATAAAAACACGAATGTTCTTAGCCCTCAACCCTTGTCAAAGGTTATGGACGGATTTTTTGAGCTTGCTTAATACATGTTGTTTTTATATAGCGATGAAAACAATTTTTATAAATACATATTGAATGCTAGGATGTGATAAATTCTCCACCATTTACGTGGATGGTCTGGCCGGTAACAAACCGAGAATCATCGGAAGCTAGAAAAACATAAGCAGGGGCCAGTTCGAACGGTTGTCCTTGCCGATCCATCGGGTTATCCACCAGTGAAACTTGATCTGCTGAAAAACTTGCGGGTATTAGCGGTGTCCAAATTCGACCCGGGGCAACCGCATTTACACGGATTCCTTTTTTTACTAAGTTTCTTGCCAATGCCCGTGTAAAACCGACAATTGCTGCTTTTGTCGCGGTATAATCGATTAATTGATCATTCCCGACATATGCGACAACTGATGCTGTATTAATAATTGAACTTCCGGGTTTTAAATAATTTAATGCTTCCCTCGTTGTATAAAAATGAGAATAGATATTAACTTTGAATGTGTCATCAAATTGTTCATCGGTAATATCAAGAAGGCTTAATTGTTGAAATTGGATACCAACATGATTACAAAGAATATCGAGTTTACCAAAAGTTTGTACCGTTTGTTGGACGATGTGAACACATTGTTGCTTGTCTCGTAAATCCCCCGGGAGTAAAAGGGCACGTCGGCCAAGTTCTTCAATTCGCTGTTTCGTACGATTCGCATCTTCATGTTCATCTAAATAACTAATGGCAACATCTGCACCTTCTTTTGCAAAACCGATCGCAACCGCTGCACCGATTCCACTATCTCCACCGGTAATAAGGGCTACTTTTCCTTCCAGTTTTCCACTTCCATGTTCATTCGGATTTTCAATAATCGGGCGAGGAACCATTAAGCTCTCTACCCCCGGTTGGCGGTATTGACGCTGTTCAGGAACTGTTAAGGGAACATCTTGGAAACGGGTAATCTTCCCATAGTTTGGTAGTTGAGGATAATTTGATTGTTGATCTTTAAACATGGCAACCTCCTTAAAATTTTTTCAGGTTACTATATGTATTTGTCCGGGCTGTTGTGCCATTGTATGGTGTTCGGACGAGATACATGATTTGAAACGAGAACATATTTTAGAAAAAATGATAAGGGAGGAGGTGAATATGTTGGTCTATTTCAATCCGAATGTCCATTTACTTTTGCTTACGGAAAGCTTTGGAAAGGTACGAGTGTTATATAATGATAATCCACGCGCCTTTCAATTACCAAGTATTGGAGTCCGTCCCCCTTATTACACAAATCCAAGATATGAAGCATATTATCCGATCTTGTAAAAATTGGAAATCTCGAAAAGGATAAAAAGAGACATTGCCTCTATGAGACATTTTTTCTTGATTTTCAATTGACTTTGTCCCATAGCCAGATGTTTCTTTGCTTCTATGGGACATTTCTTCTGATTTTC
>NZ_JAJCHL010000277.1:0-242 GCF_020554505.1 Caldibacillus sp. 210928-DFI.2.18 | reverse complement strand
CGAGAACCTTTCTCGTCACCATTTTGAGCCGGAAAACCCCATTTTTTGACGACGAAACCCTTTCTCGTCACCATTTTGAGCCGGAAAACCCCTTTTTTGGGCGACGAAGCCCATTCTCGTCGCCATTTTCAGCCGGAAAACTTCTTTTTTTTGGGTGACGAAGCCCAATCTCGTCACCATTTTCAGCCGGGAAACCCCATTTTTTGACGACGAGACCTTTTCTCGTCGCCATTTTCAGCCGA
>NZ_JAJCHL010000276.1:0-242 GCF_020554505.1 Caldibacillus sp. 210928-DFI.2.18 | reverse complement strand
TTGGCTTATTTTTCAACTAATTTTGTCCCATACAGCCGTTCTATGAGACATTTCTGTTCCAACTTTTGATGGTTTTGTCCCATAGAACACAAATCGGGCAAGCCTATGGGACAGTTTGGCTTGTTTTCCAACTAATTTTGTCCCATATAGCCGCTCTATGAGACATTTCCGTTCCATTTTTTGATGATTTTGTCCCATAGACCGCGAGTCGGGCAAGCCTATGGGACAGTTTGGCTTATTTT
>NZ_JAJCHL010000275.1:0-243 GCF_020554505.1 Caldibacillus sp. 210928-DFI.2.18 | reverse complement strand
CAAATAGTAAATGGTACACTCTTACACACTATCATCCTCATCGTATATTATAATAGATATATACAATACATGTTTTTACCCGGATCATAGAATTCTTAAGACAAATAAAATTTATAGAGACTTGTTCAGTCTACTTCTCTCTAAACTAGGCCCCGGCTCCTGCCAGTACCCACTTAGAAAGAAATAAAAAAACAAATCAGACAACAAAGGCTTAATCTCAGCAGATCGTAACAACAAGGCTAC
>NZ_JAJCHL010000274.1:0-244 GCF_020554505.1 Caldibacillus sp. 210928-DFI.2.18 | reverse complement strand
CGCGAGTTTGTTTTGAGCACATGTGCATGTGCTTGGATAATTGTAATGCTCGTGCCAGCTGCGCCCCTCAATTGATCAAGCATGGTGTTGTGCTGACGGCACGGGGCTCTAGATACTGGGGTCGCTCATCATCAGACACCGAAAACGGCGAACGGGTGAGATATTCAACCATTCTGGTGCGTGGCTGTTATCTGTGGGACGACGAAGCCTCATTCGCGCCACCAACCAGCCTCTTGGTTGCGCA
>NZ_JAJCHL010000273.1:0-246 GCF_020554505.1 Caldibacillus sp. 210928-DFI.2.18 | reverse complement strand
GAACGGCGCTCATGGACAAAATGAGTGGTCAATCAGCAAAAAATGTCCAATAGAGTGGCTCTCGCGGACAAAATGAAGAGTCGATTAGCAAAAATTGTCTAATAGAACGGTTCTCATGGACAAAATGAGGAGGCAATCTGCAAAAAATGTCCAATAGAGTGGCTCTCGCGGACAAAATGAAGAGGCAATCAGCAAAAATTGTCCAATAGAACGGCGCTCATGGACAAAATGAGTGGTCAATCAGCA
>NZ_JAJCHL010000272.1:0-247 GCF_020554505.1 Caldibacillus sp. 210928-DFI.2.18 | reverse complement strand
GAGCACTTGCCTTACAAGCAAGGGGTCGGCGGTTCGATCCCGTCAACCTCCACCATATAATTATATTGTTTACAGGACAGAACAACGGGCATTGCATTTTTCCTGTACCAATTTCGCAAACATCTTGGATTGCCATCTGAAATAGCGACAGTCTGGTGCTAATTTAGATCATGGAGTACATTAAATAAATAATATTATCGCGGGGTGGAGCAGTCTGGTAGCTCGTCGGGCTCATAACCCGAAGGTC
>NZ_JAJCHL010000271.1:0-249 GCF_020554505.1 Caldibacillus sp. 210928-DFI.2.18 | reverse complement strand
GAGAATACCCCACAGCCATCCACAGGCCTGCATTCTTTCATAGTTGAAAGAAGCCTGCAGGAAGCATGACATCCATACCATCTTGTTCAGTGTTTTCTTATCCAGCTTAGCTGCCGGAGTTAAGTCACTATATCTTTCAGGAATATTATATGCCATCAGAAACACCTCCTACATTTGAACCTGCATTATTTTTGATTTTTGTGTTGATCTGGTAGTCATATAATGCAATAGCCAGACCTACGAAAGCAC
>NZ_JAJCHL010000270.1:0-249 GCF_020554505.1 Caldibacillus sp. 210928-DFI.2.18 | reverse complement strand
GTGAAGTGGCGCTAGTCGCTAGGAGCCGAAGCAAGACAGATAAGAACGTTACTCGGTAAATAGCCTTACGTTATCTAGTTTTGAGAGAATGAAAATTCCCCTGCATTTTTTAATTAAATTGTACACGGATATGTGTGTTCCCGCGTCAATGTAAATTCGAGGAAGATGATCCTCAGCTCGTCGCAAGCCAGCAGGCATATTCGATGTAGTAGGCTCGGTAATAATGGCGAGAAGGTCACACCCGTTCCC
>NZ_JAJCHL010000269.1:0-252 GCF_020554505.1 Caldibacillus sp. 210928-DFI.2.18 | reverse complement strand
GAGAACGAGGCTCGTCGCCAAAAATTGGTGTTTTCCGCCTTAAAACGGTGACGAGTTTGATTCTCGTCGTCAAAATAGAGCATTTTTCGCCTCAAAATGGTGACGAGAACAAGTCTCGTCGCCAAAAATTGGTGTTTCCCAACCTAAAACGGTGACGAGTTTGGTTCTCGTCGTCAAAATAGAGTGTTTTTCGTCTAAAAACGGCGACGAGAACGAGGCTCGTCGCCAAAAATTGGTGTTTTCCGCCTTAAA
>NZ_JAJCHL010000027.1:0-40273 GCF_020554505.1 Caldibacillus sp. 210928-DFI.2.18 | reverse complement strand
AATAAAATCAAATTGCCGAAACTTGGATGGATTCGTTTTGCTAAAAGTCGAGAAGTTGAAGGTCGCATTTTAAATGTAACCATTAGACGAAATCCAAGTGGTAAATACTTTGTATCTATTTTAGTTGAAACAGAAGTTCAAGAATTATCTAAAACTAATTCTGCTATTGGAATTGATGTAGGATTAAAGGATTTCGCTATTTTGTCTAATGGAACGACTTATGCAAATCCTAAATTCTTCCGTAAATTAGAAGAAAAATTAGCAAAAGCACAACGTATTCTTTCTAGACGTACAAAAGGTAGTTCTAATTGGAATAAACAACGAATTAAAGTTGCTCGTATTCATGAAAAAATCACAAACGCAAGAAACGATTACTTACATAAAATCTCTACCGAAATTATCAAAAACCACGATATTATCGGTATAGAAGATTTGCAAGTAAGTAATATGTTGAGAAATCATAATCTTGCAAAAGCGATTAGTGAAGTATCTTGGTCACAATTTAGAACGATGTTGGAATACAAAGCTAAATGGTATGGAAAACAAGTAGTTACCGTAGCGAAAAATTTTCCATCCAGCCAACTTTGTTCATGCTGTGGCTATCAAAATAAAGACGTTAAAAATCCTGGGTTACGTGAGTGGGAATGTCCAAAGTGTCATACCCATCATGACCGAGATATCAACGCAAGTTTGAATCTTAAAAATGAAGCCATAAGGCTTCTAACCGTAGGAACTACGGGGATAGCCTAATCAATTAGAGTTCGGTAGAACTCTGTACTTAGGAATCCACTATGGCTTTAGCCTAGTGGTAGTTCAAAAAAGTCAAAATGGACAGCCCCTTCCCTTCGATTAATGAAAATTTTCAACAGTTCATTGCAGAATTGTCTAGGCTGTGTTATAATTATGAATCGTGAGTAATGAAGATTGCTCCTTGCTCAAATTTTTGAGCCGTTTAAGTCCAAAAGGAGGTGAATAGTGATGAGAAAGTACGAAGTTATGTACATCATCCGTCCAAATATTGATGACGAATCAAAAAAAGCGGTTGTCGAACGTTTTAACAAAGTTTTGACAGATAATGGTGCTGAAATTACTGAAACAAAAGATTGGGGTAAACGTCGTCTTGCTTATGAAATTGAAGATTATCGTGACGGTTATTACCAAATTATTAATTTTACAGCTGAACCACCTGCCGTTCAAGAATTTGACCGTTTAGCAAAAATAAGTGAAGATATTATTCGTCATTTAATCGTTAAAGAAGACGAATAAGTTTTAATATATGTAATGGAGAATGTTTCACGTGAAACATTCTTGTCCAAGGGGAGTTGATTCTGATGTTAAATCGTGTGGTATTAGTTGGCCGCTTAACGAGAGATCCGGATTTAAGATATACACCAACTGGAGTTCCGGTTGCAACTTTTACACTGGCTTGTAATCGTCCTTTTACGAATCAAAAAGGTGAACGTGAAGCTGATTTTATTAATTGTGTTGTTTGGAGAAAACCGGCAGAAAATGTCGCTAATTACTTGAAAAAAGGAAGCTTGGCAGGGGTCGATGGACGTATCCAAACAAGAAGTTATGAAGCCCAAGACGGAAGAAAAGTTTATGTAACAGAAGTAGTTGCTGAGAGTGTTCAGTTTTTAGAACCAAAAAGTTCTTCCAATCGGGAATATCAAAGTTCTCCGGCGGGAGGATATTCGGGCTATGATAACCCATTTGGATCTAACAATCAGAATCAACCGAAGAACCCTAGCCCGGCAGGAAATGACGATCCGTTCTTTGATAACGGACAACCTATTGATATTTCTGATGATGATTTGCCGTTTTGATAAGGCAGTTAATTTGAGCGAAAAAATGATGAAAGGAGTGTTATAAATGGCTGCTGGTGGCAGAAAAGGTCGCGGTAAACGTCGGAAAGTATGTTATTTTACTGCGAACGGAATCACTCACATCGATTACAAAGATGTTGATTTGTTGAAAAAATTTATTTCTGAACGTGGAAAAATATTGCCTCGTCGTGTAACAGGAACAAGTGCAAAATATCAACGCATGCTTACAAAAGCAATTAAGCGGGCACGTCAAGTTGCATTACTTCCTTATGTTGCGGAAGATAAATAAAATAGAAGTAATGATACTTAAAGCGGCAAAGATAAACCTTTGCCGCTTTTCTTATACAAGTTTAGTTGAAGGAGAAGGTAATTATCGTTAAAATAAATATATATATTTTTATATAATATGTAAAAAAACACGAGTAATACAATTGTTGGTGCGAGAGTCAGCCGGGTTCTTTCTAAAATATTATTGTTTTTAATTTAAAAATTATATAGGTAATAAGCAAATCGCCACTTGCTTCAAGTCAGACTAGGGTATTAACCTATGTAGCTATAATGCTTTATAGGGAAATCAGATAAGCCCGCAACTAACTGAGTTACTATATCAGCGATTCGTAAAGAGGTGTTTAGGTGAAAGCAAAGGAGTTAACTGAAGGGGCAATAAGTTTAGCGATTTATATCATTATTTTACTTATGTTTTTATATTTACCTTTTTTTGGTGGACTATTCACTTTTGTATTGCCGTTCCCTTTCCTTTATTATACGGCAAAATATAATTGGAAAGCCGGTTTGCTGTTTTTTACAGCTTCGGTCATTTTAACATTTATAGTTGGAAGTTGGATTGCTTTACCGATTCTTTTTCTATATGGTTTTGTTGGTTTCGTGTTAGGTTGGAATATTTATCATCAAAGAGAAGCACTGATCACTTTTTCAACATCCACTTTGGCTTTATTATGTAGCATTGTCGTTGTTTATATTATATCCGCGACATTATTCGATATGAACTTCATAAAGGAAGCACAAACTATATTTAAAGAAGTGATGGATCAAACCATTTCTATGTTTAATTATATGGGGGAAAATACGGATCAAATCAAAGAACAATTGACCGAGGCTTATGATTTAATCATATCTTTACTTCCTTCATTATTAATTTTGTCATCGGCTTTAATTGTTTTGATTATCCAGTTCATTTCCTATCCGATTTTAAAAAGGTTTGGAATTCATGTAAAAGCTGCAAAACCATTCAGGGAAATCACATTACCGAAAAGTTTAATATGGTATTTTTTAATAACTACTTTTTTATCTTTTATAGTTGAGGCAGAGAAAGGTACTTTTTTGTATAATGTATTTATAAATTTATTGTATTTGATTGATATACTATTTGTCCTACAGGCAATTACATTTATTTTTGACTATTGTTATAAAAAACGGATACATAAAGCATGGGCTATTGTTGTATCAGTATTTATTATGCTGAATCCGGTCTTTAATCAATTAGCCAAAATATTAGGTATTATTGATTTAGGATTTGAATTACGTAAACGGATACAATAATAGAAGTTTCAAGTATTCAGTTTTAAAGTTCCACTTAGTTTTTAAAAATTTAGGAGTTGGAGCGTATGCCAATCTTTTTGCAAACAAACGGAATGAAAAAAATATTGATAGGATTTTTTTCTGTCATATTCCTGTTATTATTAATCCTTGCTATCTATAATTGGTGGTTAAGTGCAATATCAATAATAATCTTGCTTTATTTTTTTTATTTATTAATAAAACAAAGTGTAAAATTTCAAAAAGAAGTAGATCACTATATATCACTTCTTTCCCATCGCGTAGAAAAGGTTGGCGAAGAGGCTTTATTACAAATGCCAATTGGAATTTTGCTGGTTGATGAAGAATACACGATCGAATGGGCAAATCCTTACATGTTATCTGTTTTCCAAGAAGAATCTCTGATCGGTACGTCGGTTTATGATATTGCGGATGAACTTATACAAATGATGATCCAAGAAAATGAGAGAAAAATTATTACACTCCATGAGCGGAAGTATCGTGTTTTCTATAAAAGAGAAGAAAAACTACTTTATTTTTTTGATATTACGGAACAAGCATTAATTGAACAAAAGTATGAAGAGGAACAGCCAGTGATTGCCATCATATTTTTAGATAATTATGATGAAGTTACACAAGGAATGGATGATTTAGCAAGGGGGAGCTTAAACAGCCGGGTTACTTCTTTGTTGAACGAATGGGCAAGTCAGTATGGGATTTATTTAAAAAGAGTTTCCGGAGATCGATTTATCGCATTTTTTAATGAAAAAATATTAGCAGTGTTAGAAAAAGGAAAGTTTTCAATTCTAGATAATATCCGGGAAATGACGGCAAAAAATAATTTACCGCTAACATTAAGTATTGGTGTCGGTGCAGGGAGTTCCTCGCTTCCGGAACTTGGCAGCTATGCACAATCAAGTCTTGATTTGGCGTTGGGACGTGGTGGTGATCAGGCAGCCATAAAACTCCCAAACGGAAAAATAAAATTTTACGGTGGAAAAACAAATCCGATGGAGAAACGAACCCGGGTACGGGCGAGAGTTATTTCTCATGCATTAAGTGAACTAATTCAGGATAGCGACAGAATTTTTATTATGGGCCATAAATATCCGGATATGGATGCAGTTGGTGCAGCGATTGGTATATTAAAAATTGCCCAAATGAATCAAAGAGAATCTTATGTTATACTAAATGAGCAAGAAATTGATTCCGGAGTAAGGAAATTGCTCAGTGAGGTGAAGCAAAAGACGGATATCTACAGTCATTTTATTTCACCGCAAGAAGCATTAGAAATAAATATGACAAATGCCTTGCTAGTGATAGTTGACACTCATAAACCATCCTTAGTTATTGAAGAAAAATTAGTCAATCGTTGCGAGCGAATTGTTGTCATTGATCATCATCGCCGCAGTGAAGAATTTGTCCAAAATCCTTTGCTTGTCTATATGGAACCATATGCTTCATCAACATCTGAATTAGTAACAGAACTGCTTCAATATCAACCGAATCGGAAAATTGATATTCTTGAAGCGACTGCATTACTTGCGGGAATTATTGTCGATACAAAAAGCTTTACTCTACGTACCGGTTCAAGAACATTTGATGCAGCTTCATATTTAAGAGCAAAGGGCGCTGATACGGTTTTAGTCCAAAAGTTTTTACGTGAAGATTTAGATACTTTTATCAAGCGGGCAAAACTTGTTGAAAAAGTAGAATTATATAAAGAAGGAATTGCGATTACAAAAGGAGAACCATCCGAATCTTACAACAATGTTCTTATCGCCCAAACGGCAGATTTATTATTAGCGATGGAAAATGTAGAGGCTTCCTTTGTTATCTCAAAAAGACCGGATGACATGGTTGGTATTAGTGCACGCTCCTTAGGAAAAATAAATGTACAAATTATTATGGAACAGCTGGAAGGAGGAGGCCACCTGACAAATGCCGCTACACAATTGAGGGATATAACAATAAATGAAGCCGAAATACAACTGAAAGCAGTGATTGATAGTTATTTAGAAGGAGGGAATCAATCATGAAAGTTATTTTTCTAAAAGATGTAAAAGGGAAAGGCAATAAAGGTGATATCAAAAACGTGGCTGACGGTTATGCACAAAATTTTTTAATCAAAAATGGTTACGCCATCGAAGCGACGCCGGCAAATATAAAATCTCTTGAAGCGAAAAAACGGAAGGAAGAAAAAGAAGCACAGAAAGAGTTGGAAGAAGCCAAGCAACTGAAGGAAAAATTAGGGAAATTAACTGTTGAAATTGGCGCAAAGTCTGGTGAAGGTGGTCGACTTTTTGGTTCGGTTACATCAAAACAAATTGCGGAACAACTACAAAAGCAACATGGTATAAAATTAGATAAACGGAAAATTGAATTGGAAGATGCCATTCGTGCTCTTGGATTTACCAAAGTCCCAGTTAAATTACATCCGGAGGTTCAAGGTACATTAACCGTTCATGTAAAAGATGAAAATTAATATAAGAATAAATTGATTTACGTCATACAGAATAAATTTTTCCATCGAAATCAAAAAACGGTCATGATAAAATGATATAAGAAAATATTACGGCTGTCTCAAGACTCAGACCTTTAAGTAGTAACCTATACAATGAGGTTGTATTGAGCAGCCTATTCTATTTGAAACCAGGATCTTAATCATAAAAAAAGAATTTAACAGTAATTCGTGCATAAAAAAGAATAGAGGCAAGCTTACTTCAAAATGACGAATGCCATAAGTTCGCATCCTTGTTGTTTTGTACGTATCAAAAGGAACATGGACAAGCTTCTTTGTACACATATAATTTCAGTCTAAAATTTTCAACGCCGTCCATTGGCATCCTTGGTCGGAAGGAATTCGTTATTCCCAAAAATAAAAACAACAATATTTGGAGGTTTGAAAAAGCAAATGAATGATTTGTTAATCGATCGAACTCCTCCTCAAAATATTGAAGCAGAACAAGCTGTCTTAGGTGCTATTTTTATAGAACCCGAGAGTTTGATTTTTGCCTCTGAAAATTTAATACCGGAAGATTTTTACCGAAGTGCTCACCAACGAATATTTTCCGTTATGTTGAAATTAAATGATCTGGGCAAACCTGTAGATGTTGTAACGGTATCCGAGGAATTAGCAGCTTCCAATCAATTGGAAAATGTAGGTGGTATTTCTTATTTGATGGAATTGGCAAATTCGGTACCGACTGCTGCCAATATTGAATATTATGTTCACATTGTTGAGGAAAAATCTTTATTACGTCGTCTTATTCGAACCGCCAGTGAAATCGCGCAAGAAGGTTATACACGTGAAGATGAGGTAGAAATTCTTTTATCGGAAGCAGAAAAGCGGATACTTGAAGTAGCGAACCGCAAAAATACCGGAGCTTTCCAAAATATTAAAGATGTCCTGGTAAAGACCTATGATCATATTGAGCAACTCCACAGTAGAAAAGGGGAGATTACCGGAATCCCAACCGGTTTTAATGATCTTGACCGAATGACTGCAGGATTTCAACGCAATGACTTAATCATTGTCGCTGCACGTCCATCTGTAGGGAAAACCGCTTTCGCCTTGAATATTGCTCAAAATGTGGCGACTAAAACGGATGAAAATGTGGCAATCTTCTCCCTTGAGATGGGGGCGGAACAGCTTGTCATGCGGATGTTGTGTGCTGAAGGGAATATTAATGCACAAAATTTGCGTACAGGTGCATTAACCGATGAGGATTGGAAAAAACTAACGATGGCAATGGGAAGTTTATCAAATGCCGGTATTTATATTGATGATACGCCCGGAATTCGTGTTCAAGAAATTCGTGCCAAATGCCGTCGCCTAAAACAGGAACAAGGTTTAGGAATGATTGTTATTGACTATTTGCAATTAATTCAAGGAAGTGGCAGACGTTCGGATAACAGACAACAAGAAGTATCTGAAATATCCCGTTCATTGAAAGCTCTCGCCCGTGAATTGGAAGTACCGGTCATTGCCTTGTCACAGCTGTCCCGTAGCGTTGAACAACGCCAAGATAAACGACCGATGATGTCAGATATTCGGGAATCAGGAAGTATTGAGCAGGATGCTGATATCGTTGCCTTTTTATACCGTGAAGATTACTATGATAAAGAATCGGAGAACAAAAATATAATTGAGATTATTATTGCAAAGCAGCGGAATGGTCCGGTCGGTACGGTACAATTGGCGTTCGCAAAAGAATTTAATAAATTTGTTAATTTAGAAAGGCGATTTGATGAAACAGCCATTCCACCGGGAGCTTAAAAATTCAGGCTCCCTTTTTTATACAAAAAAATCCAGAAAATCAGCTTTTAAACAAGTTTTATAATCCTGATCCGGCCGCCGGCGCTTTTTAAGGATTATCGCCTTTTTTACGAACATTAATAAGTTATATGTACTAATTTATTCGTATTTTACATTGACATTTTACAGAAAAGTGATACACTAAATTGTTGTAAGGTACGTATAAAATTTTTGGAGGTGTCCAAATGGCATCAGTCGTTGTCGTTGGCTCTCAGTGGGGCGACGAAGGAAAAGGAAAGATAACCGATTATTTGTCGGAAAATGCGGAAGTTGTTGCACGCTATCAAGGTGGAAATAACGCAGGACATACAATAAAATTCAATGGTGAAACATTTAAATTGCATTTAATTCCATCCGGGATTTTTTATAAAGAAAAGATTTGTGTCATCGGGAATGGGATGGTTATTGATCCGAAAGCTTTAGTAGAAGAATTAAAATATCTCCATAATCGCAATATTTCAACGGATAATTTACATATAAGCAATCGTGCACATGTCATCTTACCTTATCATATTAAGCTGGATCAGGTGGAAGAAGAAGCAAAAGGGAAAAATAAAATCGGAACGACGAAAAAGGGAATTGGACCGGCTTATATGGATAAAGCAGCCAGAGTCGGAATCCGGATTGTTGATCTATTAGATAAAGATGTATTTAAAGAAAAATTATCTCGTAATCTCCAAGAGAAAAATCGACTTTTTGAAAAAATATATGAAACAGAAGGATTTACATTAGAAGAGATTTTAGAAGAATACTATGAATATGGGCAACAGATTAAACAATATGTGTGTGATACCTCTGTTGTACTGAACAATGCGATAGATGAGGGAAGACGTGTATTGTTTGAAGGTGCACAAGGTGTGATGCTTGATATTGATCAAGGCACCTATCCTTTTGTTACCTCTTCTAATCCGGTCGCAGGCGGTGTGACTATCGGTTCCGGTGTTGGACCGACAAAAATTGACCATGTTGTTGGTGTAGCAAAAGCATACACAACAAGAGTCGGCGATGGGCCATTTCCGACTGAGCTTTTGGATGAGATAGGCGATCAAATTCGTGAAGTTGGCCGTGAGTATGGAACAACGACAGGACGACCACGCAGAGTCGGTTGGTTTGACAGCGTTGTTGTTCGTCATGCGAGAAGAGTCAGTGGCATAACCGACCTATCTTTAAACTCCATTGATGTCTTAACGGGAATTGAAACCGTGAAGATTTGCGTTGCCTATAAGTATAAAGATACCATCATTGAGGAATTTCCGGCGAGTTTGAAAGTTCTTTCCGAATGTGAACCTGTTTATGAAGAATTACCGGGTTGGACGGAAGATATAACCGGGTGCAGAACATTGGATGAACTGCCGGAAAATGCACGTCATTATGTGGAACGTGTTTCCCAATTAACCGGGATTCCGCTATCGATTTTTTCTGTTGGTCCTGACCGAACACAAACCAATTTAGTACGAGGCGTTTATCGATAGTAAACCTGTCTCTTTGAACAGCTGGCGTCTATAAGGGATAAACATGCTTGATCAATGAATGGTCAAGCATGTTTTAAATAAGTGCACAAAGATGTTCAAGCAGTACATTGCAACCTCGCCATTCACTGTCCCCACAATAAATCAAAGATCTATCTTCTCGCTGAAGTAACTTTTTTGTAATAAAAATGTAATTTTGAACCCGATTAAATTCCAAACGATTCAAAAGAAAAAACATAATAGATAAAGGAAAAAAATACATATAAAATTCATTTGAAAGAGAAACGACTTCACGACTATTTTCCATTATTTTCCACCAATTATACAGTTGCATTACAAAAATGGGCGTTCCGGCAAAATATTCAGCTTTTATGATAAATTAGATACTAGAGAATTGAATTTTGATAATTTTCTTCAATATCTATTTGACATCCACAAATAGGTTAGGAGGTACAGAATGCAACTGAAAGAAGGTTGGCAGAAAATATCTGTAAAGGCAGGGAGCTTGAAGGATCAACAAAGGCAGAAATTTAAACGAACGATTTTAACAACCATTGTTATATCGACAATCTCCACAAGTACGTCAATCGCTACAGCAAAAGAAACAGCCAAATTACAAAAAGTATATCATGTTTATATAAATAACAATTATTTAGGCACTGTATCTGATAAAGAAAAAGTCGAACGTTTCGTTAATCAAAAAATGAGTGAGACACAAAAGCGATTTGAAGGATATCAATTAGCATATAAAAAAGATGACCTCGCTTTCGTCCCGGAACAAGTTTTTACAGCTTCTGTTGATAATGAGAAAGATGTTATAAGTAAAATACAGGAGAATTATGATGTAGCCGTAGAAGCCGTTGCTGTACAAATTGACGGTAAAACTGTTACATATTTAACAGATGAAGAAAAAGTGAATGAATTAATAGAAAAACTTAAACTCACTTATATACCACCAGAACAGCTAAAAGCATTAGAAACACAATCGAACGAAAATTTACCTGAATTAAAAGAAGGAGAAATGAGAATTACAGATATTTCATTGAGTACAAAATTAACCTATGTACATGAGGAAATTGATCCCGCCCAAGTAACATCAGTTGATGAAGCGGTAAATTTATTACAAAAAGGAATCGAGAAAGAGGAAAAATACATTGTAAAAGAGGGAGATGTTTTAGGGACAATCGCGGAAAGTCATGGATTGGATCTAAAACAGCTTCTTGATCTAAATCCGGGTTTAAATGAAGATTCCATCATTCAAATTGGCGATGAGCTGAATGTAACCGTATATGAGCCATATGTGAAAGTAAATGTGAAACAAGAAAACATGTCTTTACAAAAGATTCCATATGAAGTACAAATTGTTGAAGATGAAACAATGTATAAAGGGGACGCAAAAGTAGTTCAAGAGGGCGTCGAAGGAGAAAAGATGGTCCGTTCCATTATCACATTACAAAACGGGACAAAAATTGGAGAAGAAATTGCTGATGAAAAAGTCATTAAAGAACCGGTAAACAAAATTATTCATCAAGGTACGAAGGTCATTCCTTCAAGAGGAACCGGGCAATTTGCCTGGCCAACAAATGGAGGCTATATATCCAGTCATTTAGGTTACCGCTGGGGAAAACAGCATAAAGGAATTGATATCGCTCGTCCTGAAGACAGAATTATTAAATCAGCAGATAATGGCACAGTTGTCTCGGCCGGATGGGATGGAGGTTACGGAAACAAAATTGTCATTGATCATAATAATGGCATACAAACCGTTTATGCACATCTTTCATCGATCAATGTTTCTATTGGGCAAACGGTAGAAAAAGGAAGCCAAATCGGTATAATGGGGAGTACAGGAAATTCTACAGGCATCCATCTTCATTTTGAAGTGTATAAAGATGGCGTATTACAAAATCCATTAATGTATTTGCAATAAAGTGTAACATTAATCAATGGACAGAATCGATATCCCCGCCGATTGTCAGGTGAACAAACAGGGGCTATCCAATTCTAGGTGGGAGTCTTGACTTCCTGTTAAAAGTAGGATAAAAAAATATAAAATAGCTATAATTCCCTGGTTATCCGGGGAATTTTCTTATGAAATAAATCTTCACTCGCCGTATAGATTGGGATTAATCCAATTGAAAAATAAAGGAAATTAATGAATATGTGGTGAACTTCACCTCTATTTCATGATAAAGTAAAGAGTAGGGCTTCCTTTTCTAAAGTTTGCGCTAAAATATGTTTACGCAACTCTAAGTGTGAATTATTTGTAAAAATTTTGTATTATTCATAAGTAGAACCTAATTTCCTGAAAATCTCTAAAAACTAGAATAGATGAAAATAGATGATGTAATTACGTTAAGCAGAGAGGAGAGGTTTAAATGGCTAAAAAAATATTGGTCGTTGATGACGAGAAACCTATTGCAGATATTTTACAATTTAATTTAAAAAAAGACGGTTATGAGGTCTTTTGTGCATACGATGGGGATGAGGCACTAGAATTAGTTGAAGAAGTACAGCCGGATCTTATCTTACTGGACATTATGCTTCCGGAAAAGGATGGGATGGAAGTTTGTAAAGAGATCCGAAAGAAATATGAGATGCCAATTATAATGTTAACCGCAAAGGATTCAGAAATTGATAAAGTTCTAGGACTTGAACTGGGTGCTGACGACTATGTTACAAAACCATTCAGTACAAGGGAGTTGCTGGCTCGTGTAAAAGCAAACTTACGCCGCCACCAACAAGTTAACACAGCAAACCAAGAAAATGAGAATAAAGAAATTGCCATCGGATCCCTCGTTATTCACCCGGAGGCATATATCGTTTCAAAACGAGGCGAAATGATCGAGCTTACACACAGGGAGTTTGAGCTTCTATATTATTTGGCAAAACACCTCGGTCAAGTAATGACAAGAGAGCATTTACTTCAAACTGTTTGGGGTTATGACTATTATGGCGATGTACGGACAGTTGATGTGACAGTACGAAGATTACGGGAGAAAATTGAAGATAATCCAAGTCATCCTGGTTGGCTTGTCACGAGACGCGGTGTCGGATATTATTTACAAAACCCAGAACAGGAGTAATCGAGGCAAATGAAAAAATTCTCCATATTTTCTTCGATCCGGTTAAAATTTATTCTTTTCTTCGTTTTACTTATCTTACTTGCCATGGAAATTATTGGCGTTTATTTTGTCCGGGAGTTGGAAAAGGAACTCACGCAGAACTTTAAAGACTCGATTTTAAACCGAGTAAATTTATTAACTTATAATTTGGAAGAAGAGTTTTTAAAAGAGCGGGATAGTGAAGAATCCTTACAATTTGAAGATGACGTGAAAAAACTGTTAATTGATAATAAATCTTCAGATATAGAAGAAATGCGGGTGTATGATAAAGATTTACGGGTCATCGCTACTTCCGATCCGGGAAGTCAGGATAAAGTTGGTCAAAGGACGACAGATATCGTTGTAACAAGAACCTTTGTTACGGAAGAAATGATTGAAAAAATGTCTATTGACAAATTAACGAATGAACGGAAGTGGTTATTGTACGTCCCGATCAAAGTCGATAATGAAATTGAAGGGATCCTATTCATTGAAGGGAAAATTGAAAGGGTTTTTGAACAAATTCAAGTCATCAACCAAGTTCTCATAAATGGAACGATAATTGCCCTAGTCTTTACAGCCATTGTTGCAGTCATCATTGCTCAAACAATTACAAGACCGATCACAGATATGAAAAAGCAGGCTCAGGCAATGGCCAGAGGGAATTATTCCCGGAAAGTAAAAGTATACGGTCATGATGAAATTGGCCAATTAGCCATTACTTTTAATAATTTATCTAAAAAACTTCAAGATGAACAAGCGAAAACCGATAGTGAAAAACGGAAATTGTCCTCAATCTTAAAGTTTATGACAGACGGGGTTATTTCTACCGATCGTAAAGGGCGAATTATTCTTATTAATGAAGCGGCTGAGCAAATGCTGAATGTTACACGTGAAACAGTCATATCTGAAAATATTATTGATGTCCTGGAGCTTGGGGATAAATATTCATTAAAGGATTTAACACAGGAACAAAACTCGGTTATTCTCGATTTAAGTACGAATGCGGTACCGCTAATTGTCCGTGTTAATTTTTCCATTATCCAAAAAGAAACAGGGATTATGAACGGTTTAATTGTTGTCCTTCATGATATAACCGAGCAAGAAAAAATTGAAAGGGAACGCCGTGAATTTGTTGCCAATGTATCTCATGAGTTAAGAACACCTTTAACAACGATGCGAAGTTACTTGGAAGCTTTGACGGAAGGTGCTTGGATGGATAAAGACATTGCTCCTCAATTTTTAAAGGTAACGCAAAATGAAACGGAACGGATGATACGGTTAGTGAATGATCTCCTCGTGTTATCAAAAATGGATAGTAAAGATTATCAATTACGTAAAGAATGGATTAACTTTCCGAAGTTCCTTGACCATATTATCGACCGGTTCGAGATGGCGAAAGAAAAAAATGTTCATTTTTCACGTGACTATTTAAATGAACCAATACTCGTAGAAATTGATCAGGATAAAATTACCCAAGTATTAGATAATATTATCTCCAATGCTTTAAAATATTCGCCAAGCGGTGGAACAATCACCGTTAAATTGGTTGTCTTTCATGATTCATTGGAAGTAAAAATTTCCGACCAAGGTGTAGGGATACCAAAACAAAATTTACATCGTATCTTTGACCGCTTTTATCGTGTTGATAAAGCGAGAGCAAGACACATTGGCGGCACGGGACTCGGACTTGCAATTGCAAAGGAAATGGTTGAAGCCCATAACGGTCATATTTGGGCTACGAGCATTGAAGGGAAAGGAACGACCATCCATTTCACTCTTCCATATGACCGTGATCAAGGGGATGATTTTTAATGAAAGTTGAACAAATCAAAACATTAATACTCACTACTTTGGTTTTGGTTAGCATCGTTCTGTTTTGGAATCTTGTTACTTTTCAACGAAACTATGACTTAGTGAATAATCAAGAATATGTAAAAGAAGTCACGATTAATGATATAAAAAAGCCAATAAAAGATCTGGTTGTTCCGAATAAGATCATTTATCGAAATGGGGAAAACAGTTTCCATGGCATCCAAAATATGGAACAGATCACACCATTTGTTAATGAAATTAGGAAATGGACTTTCTATGGTTTTCAAAGAAGTGTCAATGAATTTGTGGAAAAATTTGAAGGAATGCCCGGAAAGCAGGTTCTCATTGTCCAGTTTCCCGGTGATGTCCCGTTTGAATTGTTAAAATCGATGTATACGGTTGAGGTAAAAGAGATACCGAGCGGAAATTTCCGTTACATGTTCATTTTTCAGGAAGACCTAAACGATGACGAAGGAATTGTTTATTTTGCTACCAATGATTTAAGGTCGATCATTAAGGCAAATGTTCGGCAAAAATCTTCTGCACATTTTAGAAACTTAATTGAAATTATGAGTAATAATAGCAATCCTTATTACGCGTACAAGAAGAATTCCGGCGGCTATTTATTTGTTAACGACAAGGAAACGGTTATTCCGGATGATCAATACTATCCACGGTTATACGATGAAAAAATATTTGTTGATGCACTCTTTTCGAATCCGGACAGGGTAACGATAAATGATGAAGAGTATACGGACGGTTCAAGTTTGATGAAGCTTCAATCTGATCAGCAGATGTTGACTTTTGTAGATCCAACCATTACTGAGTCACCTGACACCGTTTATAATATGATAACAACGAGTGTCAATTATATAAATGCGCATGGAGGCTGGACGGATCAATATTATTATTCGGGAGCATTCGTAAACACGAAAAAAATTAATTTTCAACTTTATACAAATAATTATCCTGTATTCAATGAACTCGGATTAAATGAACTTTCATTAGTAGTCGGGAAAAATAGAATTCATGAGTATAGACGCCCGTACTTCAGATTAGACTTTATCCCATATAACCCAAACAAACAGGAGTATACCTTACCTAAGGGAACCGATGTGTTAGCGGAAATACAAGGGGATGGTGTAAATTTAGAATTGGTTGAAGATATTTTAATTGGGTATCATATGGAAAAAGATAATGAGAATGCTGTTATAAAATTTCAACCCTCTTGGTTCTATAAAATCGGTAATTCATGGATCCGGGTTAATGATGAAAAACTGGGAGTGGTCGAAAATGGACTGGAGTAGAGCCAAAAACGTCTTTATTATGATTTTTCTTATATTGGATATATTTTTGATCAGTCAATTTATTATTCAAAAATCAGAAAACACGTATGATTTAATTCAAGATACGCCAATTGATCAACAATTGAAGGCTGATAATATTAAAATTAAAACAGAACTACCATTAAAACCAACAAAGGCAAGCTATGTTGAGGCAGATGCCATGGTTTTTCAAGCCGATGATATTTCTTCTTTATCGGGACAGTCTATTGAGATCCTAAACGATAATATTTTAATAAAAAGCCAGTTAACAAGCCCGTATCCGTTAAAGAAAGATTGGAAAGTGGCGGATGTGGATCAATTTTTAAAGAACTATGTTTATTACGGTGACCAATACAAATATTATCAATATGATAAAGACAAGAATATGATCACCTATTATCAACTGTATAAAAATCAAATGTTTTACAAAAATGCAAGCGGACAAGTTCAATTAGTGTTAAATGATAAAAATGAGATTGTTTCCTATTCACAAACGATGCTTGATGATATAAAGGAAATTTCGAAACAAGAGATTCTTACTGCTCATGAAGCAATGGCTATTCTTTATAATAAAGGACTGCTGGATGTCGGTAGTAATATAACAAATATTAAGCTCGGCTATTATACATTGGTACCGATAAAATCTTCACAATTACTTGCGCCTACATGGTGTTTTACTATTGATGATAAACGGGATTATTTTGTAAATGCTGTTGAAGGTCATGTATTAAATGAAGAAGAAGAAATTTTAAAATAGGTAGATGTTTTGATAAACCGTTAAATATGATAAGATAATAAGTATAAAAATACTTGATAGGCTGGTAGAATTCATTCTACTAGCCTTTAAATATGGTAGAAGGAAAAACTTTTAAGTAGATAAATATACGGTTTATGGAGTGAAAGGAATGACATTAAAATTTAGTGTTTTGGCAAGCGGAAGCACCGGAAATGCAATCTACATAGAGACAGAGGAGCACGCCTTTTTAGTTGATGCAGGTTTAAGCGGAAAACATATGGAAGGATTGTTGCAACAAATTGAAAGAAAACCCGATCAGCTGGATGGCATTCTTGTCACTCATGAACATAGTGACCATATAAAAGGTGTTGGTGTTTTGGCAAGAAAATACAAGTTGCCGATTTACGCAAATGAAAAAACATGGCAAGCGATGTCTCCGTTAATCGGTGAAATACCAACGGATTTAAAATTTATATTTCCCACAGAATCCGTTCGTTCTTTCAAAGGGTTGGACATCGAATCTTTTGGCGTTTCCCATGATGCGGCAGAACCGATGTTTTATATTTTTCATCATAATGGAAAAAAGTTGGTAGTCATAACCGATACCGGATATGTTAGCAATCGGATGATCGGCACAATTGAAAATGCCGATTACTACATATTTGAAAGTAATCATGATGTCGAAATGCTGCGGATGGGAAAATATCCGTGGAATATTAAGCGGCGAATCTTAAGCGATATTGGCCATGTGTCTAATGAAGATGCGGCAATGGCAATGAGCGAATGCATAGGTGACAATACGAAAGGGATTTATTTGGCACACTTAAGTAAAGATAATAATATGAAAGAGTTGGCGAGAATGTCAGTTGGCCAAGTTTTAGAAAGTCGGGGATTTGTTGTGGGTGAGCAAGTTTCATTATATGATACCGATCCGAAAATTCCGACCGTATTAAAGGCAATTTAAAAATAAGCAAAAAGGTTGAAAAGAAAAAGCTTTTGTTCATATATTGAAACAAAGGATTTTTTCATATATCTTGGGAATTTTTTCGTAAAATATTGTTCATATTAATTGAGAGTAGAACTGTTTGTAGAAATTTTTTTGACTCATACATACATCCATAAAAATTGAATAAAAGGAGTGATTATAATGGGCTATTTTGAAGATGACAACGGATTTGGAAGCCGAAAAAAACCGAAAGATAATAAGCGAGGTTATTTTTTCTCCGGTTTCATCGGGGCTGTCATTGGCGGCTTAGTTGTATCGCTGACTTCACCCTATCTAATGGATAACCAAACCAATGAGAATCAATCGGAAGCCATTATTGAAAAGACAGGTAAAGAAAATAACAGTGATAGCATTGTCCAAAATGTATCCGTAAAAGTAGAAACAGACGTGACAAAAGCAGTAAATAAGGCAGGTGGCTCCGTTGTCGGAATTACGAATATCCAAGGAGGCAATGTTTGGACACAAGCACAAGAGGCAGGCACCGGTTCAGGGGTCATTTATAAAAAACAAGACAACTCAGCCTATATCGTTACCAATCACCATGTAGTCGAGGGGGCAAACCGGTTGGAAGTCAATTTAGCCAATGGAGAAAAAATAGAGGCGAAATTATTAGGAAGTGACTTATGGACCGATCTTGCCGTTTTACAAGTAGATGGAAATAAGATTCAAACGGTAGCTGAATTTGGTGACTCAGATGCATTAAAATTAGGTGAACCGGTGATTGCCATTGGAAATCCGCTTGGTTTGGAATTTGCCGGCTCGATTACTCAGGGGATTATTTCCGGATTGGAACGGACAGTGCCGCTTGACTTCGACGGTGACGGTATACCGGATTGGAACGCAGAGGTGTTACAAACGGATGCAGCGATTAATCCGGGGAATAGCGGAGGCGCCCTTGTGAATATAGCCGGGCAAGTCGTTGGTATCAACTCCATGAAAATTGCCCAAGAACAAGTGGAAGGAATAGGTTTTTCCATTCCAATTAATACAGCAATTCCCATCATTGAAGACTTGGAGAAAAATGGCGTGGTGAAGCGGCCATATATGGGTGTTTCCTTGGAGGATATTAATGAAGTGCCCATTTATCATCAACAACAAACCCTTCATTTACCGGATAATATTAAATCGGGATTGTTAATTGCAGAAATTGTCCCGGGTGGTCCGGCAGATCAAGGTGGATTAAAACAATTGGATGTTATTGTGAAATTGGATGGGCAAGAAGTGAACAACATTATTGATTTACGCAAGCATTTATACACAAAAAAAGAAATAGGCGATCAGTTGAAAGTGGGATTTTACCGAAATGGAAAATACCAAGAAAAGACGATTACACTAACCGGGGAAGGAAGGTAAGTCACAGAGGCACCTCGCAAATTTTTTTATGGTAAGCTGGTGGGTTTCGACTTTATCTCACGGAGATTTAAGGGGAAATGATTGATCAATGAAACCACAGAGGCGTTCACTGTGGCAGTCTCTTCAAATCAGGTGATGGAAATGAAAAATATTTATTGTTGCAAAGAGCATGTCGAATATGGACTGGAAGAAGTCATAAATGAAAGTGAAGTTCCGCCAAAACTCGAGGAGGTAAAAGAACAGTTGCCAACAGTAACCTGTGAATACTGTGGACAACTTGCAGAATATATTGTGTCGAACTAATATTCTCACACAAAATGTGGATAATAAATGTGGATATGTGGATAACTTTTGTTAATAAGCTGTCAGTAACCTGTTTATAGCCTGTTTATAAACTGGGGAAAACGATTGGGTATGATGAATTTATAGGAAACAGACAAGAAAAAATTTTTCCACAAGAAAACGGGCCTTCTCAATGGAGGGCCCGTTTAATCGTGCGCCATGCAGTGTGATTATCAGATTCTTTGGCCGTTCAATGCATTATTTAACTAACGCTAACAATGAACAGCACTCCACATGTACTGTATGTGGGAATAGATCGACCGGTTGAACCAGCTGTAATTGGTAACCGAATGGGCGTAATTCTTTCATGTCAGTGGCAAATGTGTCCGGATTACATGAAACATAGACAATGCGTTCAGGTTGCGCACGACCGATTTTCCGCATGACTTTCCCGCCGGCACCCGAGCGAGGAGGGTCTAATAATAATAGTTCGGGTGTTCCAAAGCTGTCGATAACCTCGTCTATGCCATGGCGTGCATCTCTCGCCAGAAAATGAGTGTTGGTTATTCCGTTATCTTTTGCATTTCGCTTTGCAGACTCAATGGATGTTTCCACGATTTCAATGCCGCTTAATTCTTTTACTTGTTTAGCAAAAGGAAGGGAAAATGTGCCTACACCGCAAAAGAGATCAATCATCTTTTCGTGTTTTTTCGGTTGACCCATTTCAATGGCCAGATCGACTAATTTTTGTGCTTGGGTCGGGTTTGTTTGAAAAAAAGTATCATACCAAATACGGTATCGAAAACCGGATAATTCATCATAAATAAAATCTCTTCCGGATAAAACATGGGTTTTTTCTGATTGGGTCCGATCAGCCCAATCTCGGTTTTCCAGCCATAATAAACTTTTTACTTCGGGAAATTTAGCTTCAATCCGATCAATTAAATCGGATGCAGCTTCACGAAGATTTCCGTCCGGCGCCTCGGTGGCAAATAAAGCAAGCATCATTTCCCCTGTGGCAAAAGATTCACGAACCATTAAGTGTCGCAGTAACCCTTCATGAGTATCTTTATTATACCCGGATAAATGATGATCACTAGCCCACTTTGCTATGTCCATTGCCGCTTCAACCATTTTCTTTCCGGCAATTAGGCAAGTTTCAAGTGAAATAATTTTTCTGAAATTCCCTTGCTCATGCAAACCAAGCGTGCCATCCGGGGAGAAGGTAAATTCCATCTTATTACGGTAATGCCACGGATCTTCCATACCCATTGTATCTTGGACAAGATATGGTTCAAAGCCTTGTGCTTCCAAGGCATGTTTTACGTGATTCGTTTTTTCTTGCAATTGTCCGGCATATTGCCAATGCTGCCAGACGCAACCGCCACATAAAGAGAAATGAGGGCAGGCTGGCCCAATTCGTTCCGGATGAGCTTCGATAATTTCTTCAAGAACGGCTTTTCTCCTTCTCCGTTCAGGTTTATCAACAGTAACGCGTACTTTTTCTCCGGGCAGTGTTTCCGGGACAGTCAATTTGAGTTTTTTTGAATTTCCCTTTTCATTCTCATGCCAAACGACAGCTTGTCCGGCTCCATTTTTATCCAATTGTCTGATTTCGGTTATGAAAGATGATCCTACAGTAGTAGACAATCATGTTCCTCCTTTCAATATAAAAACGCTTATGTCATTTTCCGTTATAGTCAAGGGAAATAAATATCATTCTTTTTATACTAACCTATTATAACGGAAACCCAATGATTTTAAAATTACCGGTATATATAGGAATTTATGACGTAATGGAAAGTTATGTCTTTTAAAAATTTTACAAAACAATTATATTTCGTTTTAGGTAAATATGGTATATTGGGTATAAGGGGAGGGAGTGAAAACATGGCGAAATACAGTAAAAAGGAAAAGAGCTGGATGATGTATGATTGGGCAACTTCGGCTTATTCGGTTGTCATAACGACGGCGATTTTTCCAATTTATTATAAATCGGTTGCAACGAATGCCGGCGTTGACCCAAGTCAATCTACAGCTTTCTTAGGGTATACGATTTCAATTTCCACTTTTATTTTGGCAATGTTGGCTCCGATACTTGGTACGATTGCAGATTATCGAGGTTTTAAGAAAAAGTTTTTTGTATTTTTCTTTCTTTTGGGGACGCTGTCAACGGTAGGTCTCGTATTCGTACCAAGTGATCAATGGCTGCTTTTACTGGTAATGAATTTATTAACGGCGATTGGTGCCAGGGGGGCAAATATTTTTTATGACGCTTTTATCGTTGATGTCACAACAAAGGATAAAATGGATGATGTTTCATCTCGGGGATTTGCTTTAGGGTACATCGGCAGTAGTATTCCTTTTGTGATCAGTATCGGGATTATTATTTTAGCGCAAACCGGCATTATTCCTTTGTCAATGACAGCAGCAAGCCGAGCTGCCTTTTTCATAACAGCTGTATGGTGGATTGGATTTGCCATCCCGCTCATTAAAAATGTAAAACAGATTTATTATGTAGAGAGAGAGCCAAAAATTATTGTAAATAGTTTTAAAAGACTGGGTAAGACATTTAAAGATATAAAGCAATATCGGAATATTTCCTTATTTTTATTAGCATATTTCTTTTATATCGATGGGGTCGATACGATTATTTCCATGTCAACCGCTTATGGCACGGATGTAGGCTTGAGTGCTACTGATATGATTATTGCCCTGCTAGCCGTCCAAGTTGTTGCAGCACCGTTTGCTATTCTCTTTGGGACACTTGCAAAAAAATATGGAACAAAAATAATGCTTTATGTCGGAATTTTTATTTATACTTTTATATGTGTTTATGCGATGTTTATGGACAGTGCTTTTGATTTTTGGGTATTGGCTATGCTGGTTGCTACATCACAGGGGGGAATTCAAGCATTGAGCCGTTCCTTTTTTGCCCAAATGGTGCCTGAGGAAAAATCAAACGAGTTTTTCGGTTTTTACAACATATTTGGCCGATTTGCAGCTGTCTCAGGGTCGTTTCTCATGGGTGTAACAACGCAAATAACGGGAAGTTCTTCGATGGGCATTTTTAGTCTCATCATTTTGTTTATCATCGGTTTTATATTATTGACCTTTGTACAAAAACCTGATCTTTCCTCGGTAAATCGTGAAAAAACAGACGTATCTGTATAAAAAGATGGGGATTTCTCCATCTATTTTTATCCACCAGAAAGAAGGAGTTGTCCGAAACTGCTAATTTTGAAGGAAGTGCGAAATGGACAGATTACTCGATACGGGACGGCAATCTTGTCACCGGGGAAAATCCGTAATCTTTAAAAATTACGGTGGAAAAAATTAATCGAGGCCGTCGAAGCATCAGACTTGTAAAGGAATCCTAGCTATTAGGGTTCTTTTTTATTCGCAGCCCCTCGTTTGATTTGTTATTTTTTGATAAAATACTAAAGAATAAAATGGAAAGGTCATCTAAAATGAAGATTTCGATTATAACTGTAGGAAAACTGAAAGAGAAATATTTAAAACAAGGTATTGATGAGTATTTAAAACGATTATCCGCCTATGCCAAAGTGGAAATCATTGAGGTAGCCGATGAAAAAGCACCGGAACATTTAAGTGAGGCAGAAATGGAAGAAGTGAAGCGGAAGGAAGGGGAACGAATTCTTTCCCATCTTAGTGAAGATACATACATTATTACCCTGGAAATAAGTGGCAGAATGTTAAACTCCGAACAACTTGCCGCAAAAATCGATGAACTCGGTACGTATGGGAAAAGTAAATTAGCATTTATTATCGGTGGCTCGCTCGGACTAAGTAAAGAAGTGCAAAACCGAAGTGACCTGGCCCTTTCCTTCTCAAAAATGACATTTCCACATCAGTTAATGAGGCTGATTTTACTCGAACAAATATACCGGGCTTACCGGATTAATCGAGGGGAACCGTATCATAAGTAGAGGCAAAAATTGTTGAAGATAAGGTGGAATTTTATTGTCGGAAGCGGGTATTGGCTGTGGATAATCAGATTCATTATCCGCTTCACGATACAACATGTGGATAAGTATAAAGGTTTTAGATATGTTGACTTCTGTAAAATCAATTCAAGTTCAATGTTTTTAATGGTTCTTGATTTTCCTGTTTGTTTAATTGTAATTTTATCGATCAATAATTGAAGTAATTGTTTTTGATTTTCTCTTGATGTCTGCTTATAAACGAATAGAAATTTTTCAAGCAGCATTTCAATAAGCTCCGGTTGAATAACTTTTGAATCAGAAGAACTCAAATGTACTGCAATCTCATTTTTCTTCTGCTCTAATTCTCTTTTTTCATTGGAAACCTTTTGTAATCTTTCTTGTAGGATATCTATCGGGAGTGTATTCTTTTCAAAAGCTTCCATATATTTGTCTTGCAATTGCTGGATTTCCAACAAGCGGTTTTCAATCTGTTCTAGTTCTTTATTCAGTTTGTTTAGAGAACTAGCAGAACTTGAATTTATTTCTTTTAATGTTTTATATAGCTTTTGCTTATTGGTAACGAGTTTTTCAATTCTATTAATAACCTCGTCCTCTGCTTCATACGCTTTTATGGAATTCGCTTTACATGCTGCAGATCCTTTATTATGGAAATTACTACACACATAATATCGATGTTTTCGTTTCGTCCCATCCTTTCTTGTATATGTCGTAATGGAAGGGACCATTCCTTGACCGCAATCAGGGCAACGCAAAAGACTGCTAAGTAAAAAAGGTTCATTCGATTGGCGCTGTTTAAATGATTTGCTTTTTCTTCTTGCTTGAACTAAACTCCATAATTCATCTGAAATGATGGCTTCATGCTGCCCCTCAACAATGATAGGGTCAGGATTCTTTCCTTTTCTTCTCTTAGTGTCCCAATTTTCAACCTTTAACCAGCTGATTTTACCATTATAGATGACATTGTCTAAGATTGTTGCAATCCCATTTATAGAAAAATAACGGCCTTTTTTCGTTCGATATCCTAATTTATTTAAGTAGTTTGCAATTGCCTTTAACCCCTTTCCGCCTGCATACATTTCAAAGATCATTTTTACGATCTCTGCTTCTTTATGATTGATGACAAGTTGTTTTTCAACAGTATCGTAACCAAATACAGAACCACCATTCCATTGTCCCTCTAATGCCCTTTGTTTCATACCAAGTTTTACATTTTCCGATAACGTATTTCTTTCCATTTCCGCAATAGAAGCCATTATTTGCAGTACTAAACGGCCGATAGGGTTTCCAGTATCAAAGTTTTCCGAGTAAGATATAAATTTTACATCGTATTTTTCAAACTTATCCAAAATGACTAGAGTATCCAACATATTTCTTGAAAGCCGGGATATTTTCCATACTAGAACGGCATCAAATTTGTTGATTTCCACATCATCAATAAGCCTTTTCATTGCTGGCCGACCCTTTATCGATTTTCCACTAATCCCCTCGTCTACATATTCTTCAACAACTTCCCAGTTGTAAAGTTGAGCATATTGTCGATGTGTTTGAAGTTGAGCGGTTATACTGTACCCTTCTTTAGCCTGCTCTTCTGTACTAACACGGGCATATATGGCTACTTTTTTAATTTCCATCTCTTAACCTCCTTCAAAATGATTTTACAATGAATTTTTAAAGAGGAGAAATGGAAGTAAAGGATTTCAAATATAAAAATCAAACTGAAACACCAAAATTAACATATTCATGTTTTTTTACTAAATTGGAAATAAACGAAGGGGGAGAAATTGATGAAGTCACAGTTAATGGGGAATTTGAAAATTTTAGAACGTATAAACTAGAAAGTGAACTTAAGTATAGATTAGTAATAAAATTGGAATAAATACTATTAACGTATTTTCTTACTCCTCTTTTAAGGAATATAATAAGATTAGAGGAGGAGAAAAATGAGTTGGACCAAAGAAAAAAATATTCGAAATGCAGGTCATTGGCTTGCGAGAGCAATTGAATTAATTGAATTAAAAGATTATCAAAAACGGAATAGAACAGTACCTACAATATATAGAGGTGGGGTATTTAACGTTGAACTAGGAGAGGGCAATTTAGGAGGGGAAAAGAATAAAAGACGGCCTTGCTTAATTATTAGTAGGAATCAATTAAACAGTGGAGATACTGTTGTTTTGATTCCATTAACAACTAAATTCAAATATAATCTTGTGAAAGGAGTGAAAACACCAAAATATAAAAATCATTACATACTCCTTAAATCCAAATATCCCTTTTTAAACGAAGATTCATGCGTTAAGTTCGAAGATATTAAAACGGTAGATAAAGTAAGAATTGGTGAGCATTTAGGGAATATTGACGTGAAAGATTTGGATCTTATGAGAAATCGTTTATTATTTGCAATGGGATTTTAAATTTTATAACGAAAATAATCAACTTTTCCCCAAAAAAATTGACTGGTTATCACTTGTCAATATGAATAATTAATGATATTCTTTAATTAGAAAATATTTTATGTTTAGATTGCCTCGTCGCAGTCAGAGAGACTATATTTTATAGGTTACTGTTTGGGGGCTTTTTAGTCCTCTATCTAATTTAAGCACATAATACAATCGTTTAAGCATATAATATAACATGTTTAGATTGCCATGTCGCAATCAGAGAGGCCCAATCATTAAGATTGGGGTTTAAGGCCATTCCATTTTGGAATGGTCTTTTAATTTGTTTATATTACTATTTCAGCGAAACATGTAGTAATTTGTTACTTTGTAAACGCATCACTTTTATTTATGATATTTAAAAATTCCCTTTTTGTATATCGCAACCGATAACCTGTCCAAAAAAACGGCTCAATTTTTCGATTGCGAAGTGACTCACTTTTCAATTGTGGAATACACCCTTTTATAACTGTTATCCTTAAAATATTTAGCAACATATTTTATAAATTACAACTCATGAGTTTCCAAAAAATTGAATTTATATCTGTGATTACAAGAGCTTTGTAACCGCTCCGAGTAAAATTGATAGCTTTATCTTATATTCGTTAGTATAAAAAATTTGCAGTCAATTTATATTTAATTGACTGAGTAATTTTTTTCGTAATCAAATTTGTACTTAAAAAAATTGGTGTAAAAGTCAGTTCAATTTCCTGTTTTTTCTATGCAGATTTAAAATAGTTACTAATACAAAAGTAATTATATTATATCCTAATTGGAAGTATATGTTTATTTTTTATGCGTTCCTTTTATGTTTCTAATTTATTTTTTCTTATAACACATCTATTTATGCGGCCGTTTTTAACAAAATCGTATTGTCATCTCAGTTTTGCCCCCTAAAACACAATAATAGTAAATGTTTGATTGACTGGAAACTATTTACCTACTACAATATAACTATATTGACTCGGACAATATTTTGGTAGGTGATCAATTGATAGGATTAGAATACATCCTTGAACTTTATGGTATGCAGCAAATTGAACTGGCCGAAAAGCTTGGAATTAAAAAGCAAAATATTAATCTTTGGATAAAAAAAACAAAAGATCTCCAAAAAACATTTACCTACGTTGGAACAAATTTTTTGCATAGACGCTAAATACTTTTCGAAAGAATTAACTGATTTGGATAAACTGGAGATTCAAAAAGAAAAATTAAAACGGGATTTACAGCCTATTATCACGAAATATGAAGAACAGTTCCTCATTGGGGAAGAAAATGATCTTGTTGAAGTGCCGGTTTATGACAAAGAGGAATTGAATCAAATAGAACACGATATTGAAAAAGCCAAGCTAATTGAAAAATTTCGGAACATGCTTAATCGTGCTGAACATCAACCTTATTTAGACACATTTAAATTGGTTCTTGAACTTTTAGATAAAGCACAGCATGAACCGGTTTTCCATAAAACAATAGAAGCTTTAGCACATTATTTAGAAGTGTTACCAGATTGGGTGTCAACAGGTCCTGAACAAGATGAATTTGAAAGTGAATTATTTGAGGTATTAGATGATTATAATTACTAGATTTAAAAGGAGATGCGATGATGGACACAGCAAAGATTGGTTTTGAGGAAACACTTTGGAAAGCGGCTGACAAATTACGTGGAAGCATGGATGCATCCGAATATAAACACGTAGTCTTAGGATTGATTTTCTTAAAATACATTTCTGATAAGTTTGAAATGAAGTATAACGAATTAGTTGAAGAAGGAGAAGGTTTTGAAGAAGACCGCGATGAATATACAGCAGAAAATATTTTCTGGGTACCGAAACAGTCACGTTGGAGCTTCATTAAAGACCGTGCGAAAGACCCGAAAATCGGTCAATATATTGATGAAGCGATGATTGAAATTGAAAAAGAAAACCCGTCACTCAGAGGTGTGTTAGATAAACGTTATGCCCGCCCTGAGATTGATAAACGCCGATTAGGAGAACTGATAGACCTCATTTCAACCATTAAATTGTACAGCAAACAAGAAAAAGACTTACTTGGTCGTGTTTATGAATATTTTTTAGGTAAGTTTGCCAGTGCAGAAGGAAAAGGCGGTGGCGAGTTCTATACGCCACAAAGTGTTGTCAAAACATTGGTTGAAATGATTGAACCGTATGAAGGGCGGATTTATGACCCTTGTTGTGGTAGCGGCGGCATGTTTGTTCAAAGCGAAAAGTTTGTTGAACGCCATCAAGGAAAAATTGATAATCTCTCTATTTATGGTCAGGAACTCAATTCAACGACTTGGAAGCTTTGTAAAATGAATCTTGCTATCCGTGGAATTGAGGGGAATATCGGTGAACACCATGCGGATACGTTCCATAATGATTTACATAAAACGCTGAAAGCAGATTTCATCCTTGCTAATCCTCCATTCAATGTGAGTGACTGGGGCGGAAATGAATTAGTTGATGATGTTCGTTGGAAATTCGGTACACCACCAGCGAGCAATGCCAACTATGCATGGTTACAGCATATAATCTATCACCTAGCACCAAATGGCGCTGCTGGTATTGTATTAGCCAATGGTTCGTTAAGTTCCAATACATCGAATGAAGGGGAAATCCGTAAAAACATACTCGAAGCGGATTTAGTCGATGCCATTGTTGCTTTGCCTGACAAATTATTCTATTCAACAGGTATTCCAGTTTGTTTATGGATTTTAAACCGTAATAAGAAAAATCATCCTAAATATCGAAGCCGTGAGCATGAAATTCTATTTATCGATGCACGAAACATGGGTCAAATGGTTGACCGTCGCCTGCGTGAATTAACGGAAGAAGATATTCAAAAAATTGCAGGAACATACCGAAACTGGCGTAAACCAGATGGGAAATATGAAGACATCAAGGGATTCTGTAAATCAGCGACTTTAGAAGATGTCCGTCAAAATGACTATGTATTAACTCCCGGGCGCTATGTTGGAATAAGTGATGTCGAGGATGATGGTATACCATTTGAAGAAAAAATGGAAACCCTCACCAGTGAATTAAGAGAACTATTTGAAAAATCCCACCGATTGGAAGAAGAGATTAGAAAGAATCTAGGGGGGATTGGGTATGGAATCTAATGAATGGAAAGAGTATAGGTTTTCTGAATTAGTAGAGATAATTGGTGGAGGAACTCCAAAAACAAATGTGGAAAAGTATTGGAATGGAGATATACCATGGCTATCTGTAAAAGATTTTAATTCTGATAATAGAAAAATTTATTATACAGAAAAAACAATAACAAAAGAAGGTTTAAAGAATAGTTCTACCAATTTATTAGAAGAAGGAGATTTAATCATTTCGGCAAGGGGTACTGTAGGAGCATTAGCACAATTAGGAAGACCCATGGCTTTCAATCAATCGTGTTATGGTTTAAAAGCTAAAAAAATTACATCTAATGACTTTATTTATTATTTATTAAAATATAAGATTCGTGAAATAAAGCAAAATATACATGGTTCTGTATTTGACACAATAACAAGAAATACATTTGACGTATTAACAGCTAAAATTCCAAATATAAAAGAGCAAAAAGCCATAGCAAATATCCTTTCCACCTTAGATGAAAAGATTGAAACCAACAACAAAATTAATAAAAAGTTAGAAGAAATGGCACAAGCATTGTTTAAACATTGGTTTGTTGACTTTGAGTTTCCGAATGAAAATGGCGAGCCTTACAAATCAAGTGGCGGCGAAATGGTTGAAAGTGAGTTGGGAGAAATACCTAAAGGGTGGAAAGTAGATAAGTTATCAAGTATTGCAGAAATAATTATGGGGCAATCTCCAAAAAGTGATACTTATAACACAGATAAAATAGGATTACCATTATTGAATGGTGCTACAGACTTTCAAAATAAAAATTTAAGTCCTAGTAAATATACATCTGATCCTAAAAAAGTAGGAGAAAAAGGTGACTTTGTATTTGGTGTACGAGCAACAATCGGTTTAGTAACAGAGTTGGATGATAGATACGCTATTGGACGTGGTTCGGGAATAGCTAGGGCATTTGATAATATGTATAAAGAATTTTTATATGAAATTCTAAATATTGCATTTAGCAATTTTCAGTATACAGCAAGTGGAAGTGTATATTTAAATGTTTCTAAAAATGATTTAGAGGATTACAAGCTGGTTATTCCTGACATTAATATTCTTAGAAGATATCATAAAATTACAAAATCCATTTTAAATCAAAAAGAAAACTTAAAGAGAGAAAATGCCGTTTTAGAGAAACTTCGAGACACCCTTCTTCCAAAACTAATGTCCGGAGAAATCCGTGTCCCGTTGGATGATGAAGTGTTATCAGAAAAAAATTAAAGAATCAATGTCATATCCCGTTTCGAAAGGGGAGAGGAGAATGAGTTTTTTTGAAAATTTTACGGAAGATAAGCTGGAAGAAGCAGCTATAGAAATTCTTCAGGAACTTGGCTATGACTATGTCTTTGGTCCGGACATTAGTTGTGATGGGGAAAGACCAGAACGAAAAGATTATCGTACCGTTATTTTAGAAGACCGTGTAAAAGATGCTTTGTTTAAACATAATCGCCATTTGCCACAGGAAGCAATAGAAGAAGCATTTCGGCAAATTATAGCTTTTAATAGTCCAAGCTTAGAAGAAAACAACCGTCATTTTCACAAATTAATCACGGAAGGCATTGATGTGTCGTTTCATCAAGATGGTCATAGCCGTTCGATGAAGGCATTCTTGATTGATTTTGAAGAACCAGCTAATAATGATTTTTTGGTAGTAAATCAGTTTACGGTCGTTGAAAAAGAAGAACGTCGTCCAGACTTAGTCCTTTTCATTAACGGTATTCATTTTGTCGTTATCGAATTAAAATCAGCAACCGATGAAAACGTTAGTATCGATAATGCCTATGCACAGATTCAAACCTATAAACGAGATATTCCATCTTTATTTTACTACAATGCGTTTTGTATTTTATCCGATGGAATTAATGCGAAAGCGGGAACGATTACCGCAAGTCAAGAACGTTTTATGAATTGGCGGACGGTGGATGGGGAAAACATTGAACCGCTTGAAGTGCCGCAATATGAAGTGTTGTTAAGAGGAATGCTGGCAAAAAACCGGCTTATTGATATTATTGAAAACTTTATTCTCTTTCAGGAATCCAAAGAAGAAGAACGGGATGAAAATGGGAAGAAAATCGGCGAAAGAAAAACGATTGCCAAAATTCTCGCTGCCTATCACCAATATTTTGCGGTAAAAAAAGCAGTGGAAAAGACAAAAATAGCGACCAGTGAGAACGGAGACCGTAAAATCGGTGTTATATGGCATACACAAGGTTCTGGGAAAAGTTTTTCAATGGTTTTTTATACAGCACAGCTTGTCAAGCAGCTAAATAATCCAACCATTGTGGTGATTACTGACCGCAACGATCTAGATGACCAGTTATTTTCGACATTTTCTAAATCAAAGGATATTTTAAGACAAACACCGAAACAAGCAGATGTCCGCAAATTGAGTGAGGAACAGAAAAAACAACAAGCCAACGAAAAATCCAAAGAGATAAACGGATTATATGATCTTCTAAATGACCGGGAATCAGGCGGTATTATTTTTACAACGATTCAAAAGTTCAAACCGGAAGAAGGCGAAATGCCGGTTTTAACCGATCGTAAAAATGTGATTGTTATTGCGGATGAAGCTCATCGCAGTCAATATGGTTTTTCTGCAAAGACAGATACGAAAACAGGCGAAGTGAAATATGGATATGCAAAATATCTTCGTGATGCACTTCCGAATGCTTCCTTTATCGGTTTTACAGGAACACCGATTGAGCTGGAAGATAAGTCAACGCCCGCTGTTTTCGGTAATTATATTGACATTTATGATATGACGCGAGCAGTTGAAGATAAAGCAACGGTTAAAATTTATTATGAAAACCGTATTATCCGCTTGGAAGCCAATGAAGAAGAATTAGCTAAGATCGATGAAGAATTTGAAGAGATTACCGAAGATCAGGAAGAACCAGTACGTGAAAAATACAAGTCCAAATGGTCGAGGCTCGAAGCCATCGTCGGTTCACCTAACCGGATCAAACAATTAGCCAAAGATATTGTTCATCATTACGAAGAAAAGGCAAAAGCAATTGACGGAAAAGCAATGATTGTTTGTATGAGTCGCCGTATTTGTGTCGCACTTTATAACGAAATTGTCAAATTACGTCCAGATTGGCATTCCGATGATGACGATAAAGGTAAAATTAAAGTCGTCATGACAGGCAGTGCTGGGGATGATGATTTCTTACAGCCGCATATTGGTGGAAAAAAACGACGGGATTTATTGGCAAAAAGAATGAAAGATAATAATGATGAACTAAAAATCGTCATTGTACGTGATATGTGGCTGACTGGATTTGACGTACCTTCCATGCATACGATGTACATCGATAAACCGATGAAGGGTCATAACCTCATGCAGGCAATCGCACGGGTAAACCGTGTATTTAAAGATAAATCAGGTGGAGTAGTTGTCGATTATATTGGGATTTTAGAAAGCTTAAAGAAAGCTTTAAATCAATATACCGAAAGTGATAAGAAAACAACGGGTATCGATACATCGGCTGCAATTGCTGTGATGAAAGAGAAACTCGAAATTTTGCAAGATATGATGCATGGGTTTGATTACTCTGCTTATATGGGTTCATCTCAAGCAGGCCGTATTCGAGCCATCACTGGCGGAATGAATGTCATTTTTGGTAAGAGTGAAAAAGAACAAAAAGAATTCAAAAAGACGGCAACCGAGCTAGCGAAGGCGCATTCACTTTGTGCAGCGACAGATGAAGGAAAAGCAGCAGCCCTTGAAGTCAGTTATTTTAAAGCGGTTAAGGCAAGCCTAAATAAACTTCAAGAAAAACAGCCGAAGCGGAAGACGAAAAAAGAAATCGAAGCCCGCGTTAATCAATTACTCGAACGTTCCATTATTTCAGAAGAAGTAGTTGATGTATTTGAAGTGATGGGATTGAAACATCCTGATGTATCTATATTATCGGAAGAATTTCTCGAAGAAGTACGTTCATATGAGTATAAAAATTTGGCGGTTGAAATGCTAAAAAAATTACTTGAAGGCAACATCAAAACAATGGAAAGACGCAACCTTGTCAAATCCCAAAAATACTCGAAAAAACTGAAACAGTCGCTGAACAAATATAAAAACCAAGCCATTACAAACGCCGAAGTAATCGAAGAACTAATTCAAATGGCAAAGGACATGAAAAAAGAAGGAGAAGAAGAAAAAGATCTAGGATTAAATGAAGATGAAATTGCCTTTTACGATGCTTTAACATCTGAGTCTATAGTTAAAGAGTTAATGGAAGATGAAGTCTTACGTAAAATCGCCAATGAACTGACTCAAGCAATTAGACGGAACATGACCATTGACTGGCATGTCCGAAAAAGCGCCCGTGCAGGAATGAGGAGAATTATTAAGCGACTATTGAAGAAGTATGATTATCCACCAGAACAAGCGAAAAAAGC
Organism: Caldibacillus sp. 210928-DFI.2.18; assembly: GCF_020554505.1. NCBI lineage: Bacteria > Bacillati > Bacillota > Bacilli > Caryophanales > Bacillaceae > Caldibacillus > Caldibacillus sp. 210928-DFI.2.18. The sequence continues at coordinate 7,535 of NZ_JAJCHL010000027.1, read as the reverse complement.
TTTAGACACAGTTATGCGACAAGCCGAGTTAATGGCGGAGCATACTGAAGTAAGAGATTGGAATACGCTGCAGGCTGCGGAGTCTAAAGGTGAATATGAAGTTTAAGAAAATCTTTTCTTAACTAATTCTATTTCGAATTCTTTACTATTCAATCTTAGTTTGAGAAAAAAGAAAAGAGATATAAATAATGTATTGGGCTACCCAGATAAAACAACTAGATATAACAACAGAAGGCAGTTCCTATTAAGTTAAATGGGAACTGTCTTTTTCTAATAAAGAGAACAAAGTGTTGCTTAATCTAAGAAACATGTATAGGGGGTTATGGCGAAATGTCTCTAATTGAAATGCATAGAAGAACAATTAAGAGAAAAAAAGAAGAGCTAAATAGATTACGAACACAAAAAGCAAACGAATCTAAAAAAATTCCTACACATAGGAAAAAAATTATGTCAGCTCAAAAAGCTATAGAAAGAACAAAATCCGCATCTACTATAAAGATGAAATATAACGAAATTAAACGGGAAGAAAAGAAAATTTCAGATATCGAGAAAAAGTTAGCAGATATTGATAGAAAGATATCAAAAAAAGAAAAAGAAATTCTTGAAGAAGAAAAGAAACTGAATCGTGAAATCGAACGTGATCAAAAGAAACGAGATATTGCCGAAAAGAAGAGGATTGCGCAACATGAGAAACATTTGGAGGAGGTAAGTAGAAAATTGGATAAATTGGTAACTCTTCCAGAAAAAATAACAGTATTATTCATGGCTTCTAATCCATTAAATGCACCCCAATTAAGATTAGATGAAGAGGCCAGAGAAATACAAGAAATGATAAGAAAATCAGAACATAGGGATTCGGTTTTATTTAAAACTCGATGGGCAACAAGAACATATGACGTTATACAGGCTATTAATGAGGAAGAGCCAACTGTAATTCATTTTAGTGGGCATGGTTCTGAAAATGATGAAATTGTTTTCCAAGATAATCAGGGAAATGCAAAATTGGTTTCCAAAGATGCTATAGTTCAAACTATGATGAGTACGTCTGACAATATTAAACTAGTATTTTTTAATACCTGTTTTTCGTATGGTCAAGCACAGGCAGTAATAAAACATGTAGATGCTGCTATAGGTATGACTACATCTATCGGTGATGATGCAGCTAGAGTTTTTGCAGCCCAATTTTATTCGGCCATTGGATTCGGTCTATCAGTAAAAAAAGCATTTGAGCAAGGAAAAGCAGCATTAATGCTAGAGGGTATTCGAGAAGAAGATACTCCTGAATTATACGTAAAAGATGGTATTGATCCAGATGAACTAATTATTGTTAAACCTTGAAATTGATAGATAGTAGTGTAGTTGGAATGCAACCTACTTCTTCTAATTCTTAGGTATATAAAAAAGCACTGAGAATTGTGGTTCCCAGTGCTAATTTTTTGCCTCTTAAATTACCGCGGTGAACCGTACCACAAATAGTGGTAAAGCAGAAAGTTGAAGTTGCGCTTGATAAAGAGTGGTTAAACAAGTTGGTGTTATAACATAGTCCCGCTCCAAAGTTCCTATCTTTTAACTGAAGCATTATGAATAAATATTAGTATACTTAAAAAAATCCATTGAAGCAAAGTTTCAATGGATCCACAACAAACAAAAATAAGTTATCCACATTTTTTGAAAAAATAAGCAAAATTGGTTCTTTTTGCCCCTTTTTGTAAATAAATTTAACTGGAAAATTTTACCAACTGTGGATAAGTCGTAATTGCATAATACTACCGAAAATTGATAAATTTACTCCTCATAGCTAATCACTTGCTATCTTACTTGACCTGATAATTTCGTTTGCACCTGCTCTTTTAGCATTATTCACTTGTTCAGAAGTTTGAATCTCCACAATGGTGTAAACAGAAGGCTTCATTCCTTTTATGGACAGTAAGGAAATAATTGATTTCTTGTCTGCATTTTGTTCGTTTTGGTATTGGTCAGCCGTTATTATTACTACGTCTTTATTTTCTATATTTGCCTCTAGAAGAGTCCCATCATACATTGGGACTCCTTTGATAAATTTTATATTTTCATTCTCAAAGGGAGTATTTTCAAGAGTTTCATCGATTAAAGTAATATCTATACCTTCAAACAAACCACTTAGGATTTCAATTACCATTTTTGTCCGCCCGTTCCAGCCTATAAAAAGAAAATTTTTAAACGTTTGCTGTTGACTTGTGATTAACATACCAATATCACCCTCTCAAAATTCATTATTAACCGTATAAATCATAAATAGTCAATATACCTTGACACAATATATTTCTAGGAGTATCTTTAGATATATAATTTTATATACGCTGAATCATTGAATGAACGGGGGAACCAATTATTGATAAACCTATGTTTATCTAGGGGTGAATCTTAACATAATAAAGTTAAGAAGGGATACTCTCAATTCCTAATCCGACAGTTAACCTCGTAAGCGATTTTGAGAGAAGGGTACTTTGAAAAAGACCATTCTTCTTTGGAATGGTCTTTTTCTGGTTTCCTTCAGGAAGGGGAAACATAATGAAAGTGTCAAAAAGTAAACAATTTGCTGTTTTAGGTCTGGGAAGCTTTGGGGGAAGTCTTGTTAAAGAGTTTCATGATTTGGGTGTAGAGGTGTTAGCCGTAGATAATGACATTGATAAAGTGAATGAATTTACCGAGTTTGCTACGCATGCCGTACAAACAAATGCTACAGATGAAATTTCACTTGAAGCAATAGGTATCCGGAATTTTGATTTTGTTTTAGTCTCATATGGGGACAATTTACAAGGTAGCATTTTAACCACACTTTTGTTAAAAGAAATGGGTATTAAGAATGTTTGAGTACCACCATAAAGTCCTTGAAAAAATCGGTGCTGACCGAATTATTCATCCTGAACGTGATATGGCAAAACGAGTTGCTCATCTTATTGTATCCGAGAAGGTTTTGGACTACATAGAACTATCTGATGAACACAGTATTATAGAGGTAGTTGCAACTGATAAAGTTGCAAATAGATCCCTCACCCAATTAGATACAAGGGCAAAATTTGGGTGTACAATTATAGCAATCAGAAGTGGTAAGGATATTAAAGTTTCACCTTCTGCAGAAGAAGTTGTCTTAAAGGGCGATGTCTTAGTACTAATTGGACAAAATAATGATTTAGACCGTTTTGAAGAAGAAGGTGTTTAATCAATGTTGCCTAAAAGACATATAGTTAATTTAAGCCCACCTAGATTATTATTATTAATCTTTCTAGGATTTGTAATTTTAGGAACTATACTATTAAAGTTACCCGTTGCAACTACAAATGGGATAACATGGTTGGATGCGTTATTTACCTCAACCTCAGCAATGACCGTGACTGGTCTTATTGTTGTAGATACCGGACAGGCTTTCACCTTATTTGGTGAAATCGTTATTTTATGTTTAATCCAAGTTGGTGGGCTTGGTATTATGACATTTGCGGTTCTCATTTTTATTATGTTGGGTAAGAAAATAGGACTTAAAGAACGATTACTAGTTCAACAAGCACTTAATCAAACGAATTTTGGTGGTGTAGTTTACCTAGTTAAAAGGTTATTTTATTTCTCGATTATAACTGAAACAATCGCTGCTTTATTTTTATTCTTACGTTGGCTTCCTGATATGGGGTGGAAACAAGGACTTTATGCTGCCATTTTCCATTCTATTTCAGCATTTAACAATGCGGGATTTTCGATTTGGCCAGATAGTTTATCACGATATGTTGGTGATCCTATTGTAAATATAGTTATAACCTTTTTATTTATTTTCGGAGGACTTGGTTTCACAGTAATTTTCGACCTGTGGAATAAGAAGGAATTTTCTAAATTGTCAACCCACTCAAAACTCATGCTTATCGGTACTTTGATATTTAATGTTGTTGCGGTGTTATTTGTTTTTATTATGGAATACAGTAATCCAGAAACACTTGGAAAGTTATCCATATCCGATAAACTTTGGGCAGCCTACTTTCAAGGAGTTGTCCCACGAACGGCAGGATTTAATACGGTAGATATTGGTAGTCTTGATGACGCAACATTGTTTTTTATGATGCTCTTAATGTTTGTGGGGGCAGGAAGTGCCTCGACTGGTGGTGGTATAAAATTAACTACTTTCTTGGCGATGCTCCTATCTGTCTTTACTTTTCTCAAGGGAAAATCAGAGGTTGTTGTTTTTAGAAGAACTATAACCGACCGAATTGTTGTCCGTTCCCTTGCAATTGCCATTATTGGCCTAACAGTTGTAATTTTTGCCGCGCTAATTCTTAATATTACAGAGGATGCTTCATTCATAATGGTTTTATTTGAAACAGTATCGGCTTTCGGAACCGTTGGATTATCGATGGGCTTAACGGGTGACTTAACAGAGATAGGTAAAATAGTAATAACTTTTGTTATGTTTGTAGGGAAATTAGGACCATTAACTTTGGCTTTTTCATTTGCACAGCCTGACAAGAGTCCAATTAGATATCCCAAAGAGGACATATTGATCGGATAAATCAATCCCAAAACAATTTATTATAAAGTTAATCCGTTATTTATTTCTAGGCCTTGGTGAATTGAAATACACCAAGGTCTTTTATTATTAAAAAAATATAATTTTTGTTGAGGCAGTTTAGTTTCTAATATGACCACTAAATCAATATAAATTTTATAGGTTGCGTGGAATTGTTAGGTAGAATAGGTATTCCATGCTATCATGCGACCAATTAATAGAGAAATTGATATAAAAAACGGGTATTAACTGCAAAAAAATATTGCATAGAATTATTTATACTAAAAATCGAGTTGGAAAGAATATGATTAACCAATTTGTTGAAGAAGGACATTGTTTCTGTTGTAGGTTATTCTCTGGCAGGTTTACTTTTTATCATTGCCATTATTATGTTTTTTTAAATTAAAAATACTTGCAGTCATTGGAGATCTTTCAGGCAGAACAGCGGCACAACAAATTTAAGAAATACGCAAAAGGAATTCATCTACAGGTATAAAACTGTACAAACCGGATGTTTTTAATATAGAAAGGGGGAAATTAACGGAACCTGTTAAAAACTCAGATAAACTTACCCGAGAGACGATGGTAAATCAACCGGAAGATTCATCATTGGCTACCGTTGTATTGAATGATGAGACAACAGCTTATCAAGAAACAATGCTGTTAACAGAAGAAACTGAATTGTTATTTGATGACAGGACTGAGGTGTTGAATGAGGATGTAACAGTGGCCGCCGATGAAACAACAGTTCTGGACCAAACAGAAGAATTACCATATCAAGAGCCTACGATTAAGCAAGTTAAAGATTTTAAAATGATAAAAGATATGAAAGTAACCCATACGGATGAGACCATTTAAAATAATTCAGTTTTAGAAGATCTAGCAGATAAGTATAAAGTGTTTTTGGGGGGAGAGAAATGCACAAAAAGAAAGGATCAAAGACGATTCGTTTCGTATCAATGATTCTGGCAATTATGTTAGTTTTTAGTAACATGCCAATCAGCGTGATTACATTTGCCAATACGACAGAACCGGCACAATCATTGCAGGATGTAGAAGGACAAGCCCAGGTTCAAATGACCGTCGAAATAAATCACGATTATGGGGAAGTAAGATTGAATGGGAATCCCTATAAGGACGGTGAAACACTTGAGGTTACAGCGGGAGAATCGATAGATATAGATGTTACCCCGGATGATGGATATAAAATTCAATCTATCTCCATTGGCGGTGAAAATCAAGAAATTACCGATGGAAGTAAGTTTACAAAAACCGTCCAAAATATCAAGACGAATACAACCATTGAAGTAGCTTTTATCGAAAAAGAGGTTTCTCCTCAAGAGTTTGACGTTACTGTTGATACAAACGAGAATAATGGTGAAGTCATCATAAATGGAACTAAGTTAACAGACAACGGAACATTATCTGTATTAGCAGGACAATCGGTCGAGGTATCAATTACGGCAAAAGACGGGTATGATATTCAATCAGTCACAATTGGAGACGAAAACCAGACAATAACCGATAAAAAAAGATTTTCCAAAAGAATTGAAAAAATAACAGAGGATACTATCATTACGGTTATATTTGCTGTAACAACCCATACCATTTCTTTCGCTGTTAATGGAGAAGGGAAAGTAAAAGACGGAGATATCGATATTATTTCCGATGGCGGGCAAGTTAGACAAGTTCAGCAAGGAGCGGATTTTTCCTTCCTTATGGTTCCTGCCGCCGGTTATCACTTGGCGGGTGTTCGAATCGATGGTGCAGAAATTGATCTGGAAAGGGATGAAAATCTAAAAAAACAAGCGGATAACAGTTACCAATATACATTTCGAAATGTGACAAAGGATTGCTCCGTAGAAGTGTTCTTCGCAATTAATGAATATTCGGTCCGTGCAGAACCAACAGAAAACGGTACGGCTCACTTAGATAAAGGTACCGTCCAGCACGGTGGAACGGCTATTTTGACAATGACACCGGATGCTGACTACCGGGTTGCATCTGTAACTATTAATGAGACGCAATATACGGATATAAGTAGGGGTTGCTGAACAAACAAAAAAACCAAATAGGAGAAGGATTTATGAGCTTTTTGTCGAATATAAAGTGTAAGGATTTTACTAAGAAATTTGCAAAAACCTTGCACTTGGAGGTTATTAAGATGTTTCAAAAAAGCCAAAATCAACTAACATTTGTCGATGATTTCTTTCTCCCATTTGGTGGAAGGTTGAATAAAGATAATCGTTGGGTCCGTTTAGCCGAAATCATTCCTTGGTGGAAAGCGGAAGAAAAGTACGCCAAGAGCTTTAAGAACTCTATGAAAGGTGAACAAGCACTTTCTGTTAGAGTTGCACTTGGCTCCCTCATCATTCAACAACGTTTAGGATTGAGTGACCGAGAAACCGTTAATCAGATTATGGAAAATCCATATCTTCAATACTTCATAGGGCTTCCTTCATTCCAAGAAAAAGCTCCGTTTCATCATTCGTTAATGACCCGTTTTCGAAAACGACTCGGTCCGGATATTATTAATGAAGTCAATGAATGGATCGTCATGGAAGAACAAATTCAAACGGACGATCAAGACAATGACGAAGGTAACGATTCTTCTATCAATAAGACCCAGACAGATAACAATGATTTCGATACAAAAGAAAATCGAGGAAAACTGATTCTTGATGCAACTTGTGCACCGGCTGATATTTCTTATCCCACTGATTTTAAACTATTGAACGAGGCACGTGAAAAACTAGAGCATATCATTGATGTTTTGCATAAACCATTGAAAGGAACCCGAAAAAAGCCACGGACCTATCGGAATCGAGCACGAAAAGAATACCTATCGATCGCAAAGCAACGAAATATCTGTTCAAAAAAGATGCGCAAAGCTGTCGGTAAACAATTAAGATATGTAAAAAGAAATCTTGAAATCGTCCAACAGTTGACATTGGAAAGTTCATTATCCTTATTGAGCAAACATGAATACAGACAACTTTTGGTTATT